>JBFRWL010000238.1:0-3401 GCA_051439565.1 Prochloraceae cyanobacterium | reverse complement strand
GACTGAGGCAGCTAGGAAAACACAGCCAATTTCTCTGACAACAAAAGAATTCCGGTTTTTGGAATACTTTATGCGGCATCCTCAACAAATTATCAGAAGCCACCAGCTTTCTGCTCAACTGTGGGAATTAGAAGCAGAAACAATCAGTAATGTAGTAGCAGCGCAAGTCAGGCTTTTGATCAAGAAATTAGCATCTATTGGATGCGAGGGCTTAATTGAAACTGTTGATGGAGTAGGTTATCGTTTTAATGTGAATACTCCCTCTCATGACGCTGCGCGTACATGAGTGACATCTCGATCCCAAAGAAGAGACAGAGTAGCAGGTATTCTCTGCTTGCCTGAGGAACTTTGGTCATCAGACAAACGCCCGTCATTTCTGGGGGTCAGCTTCAGCTTATATGCTATGTATCGCGCGGCGATGTTATAAAAACTTTTGCTCGCTTATCAAGACTAAACGGTGATGTAACCAACCATGAAATCTTTGCCTGAGACTAAGCTGTTAGGCATAATGCAGGACAATTATGTAGATCTGTTCGCGATCGCTTTTACATATTAACAAACACTCTCTTAGGGTGAATTTTTCTCACCTTGAGGTAGTAATAAATTTAATAACACCCCGAAAATACTAGATAGTCCAATTCCTTCCAAGGCAAATGCTCCCGCCTTAACGCTCATACCTCCTGCACCTAGCATCAAAATGGCACCAACTATGACTAGATTGCGAGGTTGTAATAAATCTTCTCCAGCTTGAATTATGCTGTTCATCCCAATAACCACAATAGTCCCAAATAAAACAATTAAAATCCCGCCCATCACAGGAACAGGAATAGTTTGTAAGAAAGCTCCTAATTTACCCGAAAATGAGAGCACAATTGCTGTAAGTGCCGACCAAGTCATAATGGCAGGGTTAAAAGCTTTAGTTAGAGCAACTGCTCCTGTCACCTCTGAATAGGTGGTGTTGGGCGGGCCTCCTAAAAATGCAGCCAGAGTTGTTGCTATTCCATCCCCCAATAAAGTCCGATGTATTCCTGGGTCTCGCAGATAGTTGTTTCCAGTCACTGAACTAATTGCTAACACGTCTCCAATATGTTCGATAGCTGGAGCGATCGCGACAGGTAAAATAAACACAATTGCTGCTAGATGAAAACTTGGTGTAGTAAAGCTAGGAATTTTTAACCAGGGGGCTTGAACGACAAGTGTAAAATCGACCAGACCTAAAGGTAAAGAGACTAGATAACCCACAACTATACCCACTAGGATTGGGATTAACCTTAAAAAACCTCGAGCTAAAATTGCTGCTAGCATCGTTGCCAGTAAAGAAACCGTAGCTACTCCTATAGCGATCGCCGCGCTATATCCCTCTCCAGCCACAGAAGCCATTTTGACAGCTGTAGGTGCTAACCCCAAACTGATAACCATAATTACTGGACCAGTTACTATCGAAGGTAAGACTCTGGTGATAACTGCCGAACCCCCCCAGAAAACAATCAGACTCAAAACTAGATACACTACTCCAGCAGCAGCAAGTCCTGACAAAGTCGCAGGTAAACCGTATTTCTCAACACTCAAAGTAATTGGGGCGATGAAAGCAAAGGAAGATGCCAGATAGACGGGAACCTTGCCCCCCGTAACTAATTGAAAACATAAAGTTCCTAATCCAGAAGTTAACAGAGCAACATTAGGGTCTAATCCTACTAGAATTGGCACTAACACCAAGGCTCCAAAAGCAACAAAAAGCATTTGTGCCCCTACGAGTAAATCTTGGAGACGAAATTTATAGGCTGTGCGAGAGCTCATATCTATTACTGTTACCTTTGATGAGCAGGCTAGGAATAGCAGTATTTTATCGTGAAGCGAAGGGGTTCATTAAAGACATAGACCGTTAACCTGACTAGCTTTGACCTCTTGAGTTAACCATGTCCTGATTTTTTCTCAAGCAGCCAAAGAGATTCGCAGTGTGGTTAATAGTTGGACTTTTATTCTTTACTTTTTCGTCCTGGTTCTGAGTGTGGGAGCTTTCATTGGGTTGCTAGTAATCACAGAGTCTTTTCAGGAAGATTTAACTTGGAAAGCTGAAGCCTAATCCAGACAGCGTAGGGAAGGGCGACGAACACACCTAAAATCATATAGGCCACGATTGTGGGAAGAAGGTTAGGCAGTATACCATTCACAGCTGCAATGTAGATAACCAGACCGAGGTTACGGGCGATGCAGGCCGTAGCAATAGCAGCACGTTCGTTTAAGGTTCCTGGTCTACCCAATAAATGTCCGATAACCAGAGCCGCCGTTGCCATAATCACAATCGCCAGAATAGGCATGACCCTAATTTGCCAAGTAAGCTGAATTGCAGGAACCGCAATCAGGAGGGCTAAAACTAAAAAGAGGCCATTAGCTATCAAGGATAGAGGTTTGCCGAGTACCTCAGCTATTCCTGGCGCAACTTTCTGGAGCAGCAGACCGATACCAACTGGAAAAAAACTCACAGTGGTCACTTGCTTGGCCACTTCTAAAGGAGTCATCGCCATCTGCCGGCCCGGCTCGAAGAGGCTATGAAAAAGAGCTAGAGTAAACGGTGTAATTAAGATAGCGGAAGAGACCAAGGTTAATTGCAAGCCCGCTGCGTAAGAAATGTCCCCTCCGGCCATTTTGGAGCGTTTTGCCGTCAAAGGAGCACCGGGCGCAGCTGCTAATAACGTCAGCCCCTTAGCTACGTCTGGCGGCAGGTCAAACAAAGTTAACAACACGATGACCACAATAGGAACTAACACAATCACAGCCAGCAGCGATCGCATGAGTAAGCCCGGTCGATGCCAAACAGAAAGCAAATTTTGAAATGATATGGTAATGCCGTTAGTCAGCATCAAGGAAAACACCGTAACTTCAGCGAACTTGAGCAGTAGAAAATTGTCCAGCATCTTTAGTAAGGTCAACTTTTGTTAAGGATATCTGACAAAAGACCATCAGAATAATGTTCGGTTAGTTTCCCTCAGAAACAATATACAATTACTAAATCATGATAAACGTGCTTGAGAAACCCTGCCGCTTCAGCGCAGGGAGGAACAACACAAGCCCACTAAAGTGGGCACTAAAATACTTGCTTTTTAATTTTATTCGCTATACAATTGCGTTTATAGCGAATTAAGTCCTCATGTACGCCACTCAAAAGAATCAACTCAGAAGACTCAGCCAACAGGAATTTATTGCCCTGTCTGTTTTGTGTCGTTTGAGTAAAAATCTTTTTAACCTGGCGTTGTACGAATCTAGACAGTATTTCTTTGCTCAAAGAAAACGTCTCTCCTATGAATCTAACTACCATCTTTGTAAGCAAAATGAGAATTATCGTTTGCTTAATACCGATATCGCTCAACAGACTATGAAGGTAGTAGATAGAAGTATGCGGT
>JBFRWL010000237.1:0-5149 GCA_051439565.1 Prochloraceae cyanobacterium | reverse complement strand
CAGTAACCAACTCTGAACTAGTAGCAGCGATAGATATTGGTGTAGACAATTTAGCGACGTTAACATCAAACCAAAAAGGCTTTATCCCTATTCTGTTTTGACTATATTTTTAGTAACTATCGTGTCTGAAACTACAGTTCTCGACAAAATTATCAAAAACGTGCGCGTGGTTCGTCCCAACCAGCAATCGGTTGAGCGACTCGACCTAGGAATTAAGGACGGCAAATTTGCCCAAATTGCGCCAGAAATAAGCCCTTTTCTAGAAACTGCAAAGCAAAAAAGAAATAAGATTGGTTTGAATATTATCTTATCTATATCTTAGAGTCTGAGAAACCAGCTCGAAGTGGCTGTTTTTGCTCTAAGTTCGTGACATCCTCCTACGCTGACTGCTCCGCAGTACAGACACCATGATTAATGGGATTTTCCTGAAACTGAGGAAACAAAAAAGACTGGTATCTACCAAATTTCTTGTAACGAGGAAAGCCATAGCCACGAGCTTTTAAAGCCGACCAAGTGTTATGCACTCGTTTAACTACATCTTGAGTGACTTGAGAGTGAACGGCTTTGTACCAAGGATTAGTCTTTTTCCACTGAGTCAGTTGTCTAGAGACACAGAAAGGGGAAAAGGTCTGTTATCCGTTGCCTGAAAACTAGCATAACCCAACCGGAAATTATCAGCTAAAAATCCCAGAAGTTTTAGAGATTCAAGCAAATTTACACATCAAGACTCAATGATAGAGATAGATCGAGTCGGCACTCATGCCAAAAAAGCTCAAGCTCAAAAGCCACCAAAATTTTTACTCTCAGCTAATGGATTATACAAAAGCTTTGGCGCAATCAAAGCCATCAATAATGCCCAAATAGATGTCCAACGCGGAAAAATAACTGGTTTGATTGGCCCCAATGGTGCGGGCAAGACCACATTATTTAATCTCTTATCCAAGTTTATTACTCCAGATCGCGGAACCGTAATTTTAGATGGCGAACCCATTGAGCACTTAAAACCAGCTCAAATTGCGCAACATGGTATGGTACGTACTTTTCAGGTAGCGCGTGTTCTCTCTCGGCTCTCGGTCCTAGAAAATATGTTGCTAGCCCCACAACAACAAACAGGAGAAAACTTTTTTCAAGTGTGGTTGCAAGCTAAACAAATCAGAAAAGAGGAAATAGAGAATAAACAACGGGCCATGTCCATTCTCGAATCGGTGGGATTGGCAGAGAAAGCAGGGGATTATGCCGGGGCTTTATCTGGCGGACAGCGCAAGCTACTAGAAATAGCTAGGGTATTGATGGCCAATCCCAAACTGGTTTTACTCGACGAACCTACTGCGGGGGTAAATCCGATCCTCATTGGTCAAATCTGCGAACACATTACTACTTGGAACAATCAAGGAATTTCCTTTTTGATTATTTCACACAACATGGACGTAATTATGTCTTTATGCGATCGCGTTTGGGTATTAGCTCAAGGGAGCAATCTGGCTGTAGGAACTCCTACAGAAATTCAAAATAACCCAGCCGTGTTAGAAGCTTATCTGGGACAATAGACTCAATCTAGCATTTCGAGCACAATACTACTATCAAAAGCAAAAGATTAGATAACTACAAGAACAAATGATTAGCTCCAACACCAGCTTTGACGACCTGCGCTTCAGCTTTCTTGGAGGATATTCTTTGTGCCTTTACTACTTCTCGGTAAGTTGCTCCGCCGGAAAAACAAACTGTTCCTTTCCCCTTCTTTGCTCGGACAGAGTTAAGTCTATTGGATAATAACGAACGCGACTATCTGTGCTTTTGACCACTTCATTTCGCTCACCATCTCGTAACCTTTGAGCATTACCCCTGTACAGACCTGTACAGTAGAAGCCCCTAGGAGCATGAACTGAATAGCATCGGTTCCCTGATGAATACCTCCCAGTCCAGAAATTGGGCTCCCAGGTAGCGCTCGCGCCAATTCCATGACCATACGCAGAGCAATGGGGCGGATGGCCTGAGAGGAATAGCCGCCAGGAATCGTCCAGCCGTGAACACAAGGTTCTGGGCGTAAAGTCTTGAGGTTAACACCAATGACGCAGAGGATGGTGTTAATCGCTGAAATGCCATTCGCACCACCAGCCACTGCTGCCCTGGCCGGCTGAGTAATCTCGGTAATATTGGGAGTCATCTTCGCCCAAAACGGTACGGTAGTCACTTGTTTGACCCAACCACAGACTTCTTGAGTTATTTGGCAATTTTGACCCATAGCTGCACCCATCTTGCGTTCCGGAAGACCATGAGGACAGGAAAGATTTAATTCTAGACCATCTACTCCGGTGGCTTGCACTCGAGTGACTATCTCCTGCCAAGCTTGTTGACGGTACTCTTCCATAATCGAGGCAATCAAAATCTTGTGGGGATATTGCTGCTTGAGTGAGCGGAATTCTTCTAGCCAAGTTTCTAACGGGCGGTCAGATATCAACTCTATGTTTTCAAAGCCGATAATTTCTCCGCTTTCGGCAGAGTGGAGTTGACCGTAGCGAGGAATCACATTGATGATTTTGTCACTATCCAAACAAACAGTCTTGGCTATTACTCCACCCCAGCCGGCATCAAATGCCTTAGCGATTACGTGACCATTTGTACTAGGGGGACCGGCAGCGATCAAGAAGGGGTTGGCGAAGTGCATCCCATTAATGGTGATGCGGAAATCTTTATACACGGATGTCACTACTTTGCTGCTCATATAAGCTTTTCTCCGGATTTCATCCTCTTTTTTGCTTGATTGAATTTTTCAGAGAAGCTGGCAACAGGCATTGCTCTAAACAACAGCCAATCTATAAGGGGTGCTGTTCCTATCTGTCAAAGCAATTAGCCCACATAAGTAGTTCAGCACGATCAAACCCATCCATGTATATTTAGTTGGGTGAAAGCGATGGAATAACCTATTTCTATGCTGTTCGCTGATTTGACATTTTGTTACATAGGTTGATTGTTTAACGCCAATTTACTGGCTGCTCTCACAAGCTCGAAGCATTTACTTGTGCTTTAAAGTCCACCACCTGCTGTCTTCAGTCTATCTAATTCGATCTTGACGTAATTACCTTAACAACTATCCTATCTAGCAGCAATAATTAACAATTTCTGGCAATCGGATGGAACGCATGGAACGGATACACTATTTTTGGCGAGCAGAAGCAGCTTCGCTATCTTCTGTCTCAAATCCAACTAATCGCCCTCGGCGTAA
Source organism: Prochloraceae cyanobacterium (assembly GCA_051439565.1). GTDB lineage: Bacteria > Cyanobacteriota > Cyanobacteriia > Cyanobacteriales > JBFRWL01 > JBFRWL01. The sequence continues at coordinate 1,926 of JBFRWL010000237.1, read as the reverse complement.
AACTAAATCATAGGTATATTCCGTCATAAGCACACTCGATTAAGAAATTAATCAACAAACAGGGGGACGAACTGAAATCCTTTGCTACTAAACAAGCCCAGATCGCTAAGTTTCAACTCAGGAATGACCAGAAGCGCCATGAAGGAAAGGGTCATAAATGGCGCTGAGAGGGTTGAACCAAGCTGTTTGGCTAAAGCATTCAGATGGGAGTAAGTGTGGGCAATCTTGTAACCGTCTTCTGCACTCATCAGACCAGCCACCGGCAGCGGGAGAATTTCGAGGCAGTTCCCCTCATTCGCGGCTATGCCGCCCTGGGTGCGAATGACGGCATTGATAGCAGTGCAAAGTTCCTCATCTGTCGTACCTACGGCAACGATATTGTGAGAATCGTGAGCCACGCTGGAAGCTAGCGCTCCCCGCTTGAGTCCAAAATTTTGGATGAGTCCAACAGCAGGACTAGTATCGGCATAGCGATTAACCACAGCAATTTTGAGAATGTCGCGCTCGAGATCGCTAACAATCTCCCCCTCTCTGATACAGGCCGGCACCTTCTTTTCTCCGGTTATGAGCTGACCGTCAATAGCTGAGAGCGCTCGGACAGTTGAACCACAGGCACTCAGGCGGAAATCTTCGATTTTCTTGAGTGACGTGGCAAAGTTATTAACTGGCTTGACTGATACTGACGACAGCAGCGCTTTTCCCTCCTGGGCGACCAAAATGCCCTGACAGTAGGTACGCTGAACCGCAAAATCCTGGAGATTGTTGACCACAATCAGATCGGCCCGATCGCCAACGCGCAACAGCCCGACATTGAGATGGTAGTGAAGCACGGGATTGACACAGGCGATTTGCAGCACTTTCATCACGTCGTAACCTAGCGCCACAGAACGCTTGACTAGTTCGTCGATCTGCCCTGTGACTAAATCGTCGGGATGCTTGTCGTCGCTGGAGAACATACAGCGCTCGGGATGAGAATCAATTAGGGGGTGGAGAACCTCGAAATTTTTGGCCGCCGAGCCTTCGCGAATAATAATTTTCATGCCGGCTGCTAGCTTGTCTAATGCTTCGGAGAGGCTACAGCACTCGTGGTCAGTGGTAATTCCGGCACTAGCATAGCGGTAAACTTCTTTGCCGTGCAACCTTGGGGCGTGTCCGTCGATAGGAAGTCCTAGTTCGCGGGCGAGGCGGATTTTTTCCATTACTTGTGAGTCTCTAGCGAGAACGCCTGGAACGTTCATCACTTCGCTGAGGTAGGAAATGCCATCTAGCTGGAAAAGTTGCCGAATTTCTCGAGCAGAGAGTTCCGCTCCTGCGGTCTCGAACTGAGTAGCTGGAACGCATGAAGGAGCGCCGAAAGCAATCTCAAATGGTGTTTGAGCGGCATTAGCCAGCATGAAGCGAATGCCAGGAAGTCCCAAGACATTGGCGATTTCGTGAGGGTCGGCAACTGCTGCGACTGTACCGTTTACAGTCGCTAAGCGGACAAATTCCGAGGGGACGAGCATCGAGCTTTCGACATGGATGTGAGCATCGACAAAGCCTGGGAGTATGTATCGATCGTAGTGCTGTCCGTCCTCGCGCATGATAGAGCCAATGCGTCCCCCCTCGATCGACACGGTTCCAGGGAAAATAGTTTGGTGGAAAAGGTCTACGATATTTCCTGAAATGCTTAAGCTTGTCATAGCACCCCTCCTGGAAAAGCTAGAGGTCTTTTCTGTAATCAACAGGCAAAGCTTCGCACCTGTTACAACTTCGCCAGCCTTCTAACTCTATGCTACTCTTCTAAAGCATAGATAGCGGGAAGTTGTCGGTACTTCTGAGCGAAGTCAATGCCGTAGCCAACGACGAAGCGATCGGGTACTGTTAGACCCAAATAATCGATGTTAACTGGCACCTGTCTGCGGGCAGGTTTGTCTAGCAAAGAAC
>JBFRWL010000236.1:0-16480 GCA_051439565.1 Prochloraceae cyanobacterium | reverse complement strand
GTTTAGCCCTTGCTTAACTAAAGCTTAACCTTTAATTAACCAAAGTACAACTTTCCCATTCGAGCAAGTAGGACTGTAGGGACAAAAACAAAACAACATTAGCGAAAAGTCTCCGCTAATGTTTATTTGAAATTATTTGGAGTATTGATTCTCAATAAATGTCAATTAATGAGAAAAAGTATTCGTTCTTTACGCTCGCTATATATCTTTATCTGCGCGATCGTCCTTCCCAACCGTTAGTTAAAATTAAAAACGAGCTGTATACCTAGCATCAGCATCAGAAGTATCTCAAACAGAAGATTTACACGGAGTTGTTTCGTGCGATCGAGGACAGGTTTCTATATCCTGACTCCTATCTTCTAGAGAATTTAAACCGATCCAAGTATCAATTTTTTCTAAATTGAACCCTACTTGGTAAACCTCTTCTACTTGTATCAACGGACGACGAATTAGTAATGGTTCAGCTACCATCAATTTTAAAGCTGTTTGCTCGTCTAACTCTGACGGTATAACTTCTCCTGATTTAATCCGAGGTGCAGAACGATTAAACCACTCTGTAACGGGTAAAGAAACAAAAAAAGGATGTAGACTTTCAGCAGTCCAATTTTCTGTTAATAAGTTGCGAGCTTCTACTTGATGTCCTGCTGCTGTTAGGAGAGTTTTTTGCTTGGTGTTGTTAATACAACCTGGTTTTTCGTAAAAAATAACTTTAGCCATCTTAGTTATTATCAGAAAATTTAGCGCGATTGCATTCACTTAAAAAGTGTTGTTCTAATAGATTGACAACCTTGTTAGGATTGATTTTACCGCATTTATTTTTCCCTGGCATTAGAGTTATATTGGGAGCTTTTTTGCAGCGGCTCTGGCAACCTGTACCCTTTATTTTTACTTGATTTTCTAGACCTAGATCGCACAAAGCTTTTTCTAGTTTTTGCGATATTTTCTTGCTCCCACGCTTGAGACAATCTGACTTTTGACAGACTAAAATTTCGGCTTTTTTGGGGGCAGAAATTTTTGTTTTTTTCTGAGTTTTTCTCTCTACTAAACTACAGCTCATAGGGATTAATTGTTGAGCTTTTAGTTTGAGTTTACCCGAGTGTTTTTTCAACTTTTGTCGCCCCAAAACATGTAGGCGATCGCCTGTTACTAACTCGCTGTTTAAACCTTTGCGTAATTCCTGAGAGAGTTCAATCTTTAAGACGCGATCGGCAACAGCAAGGCGCACATATTTAGGCTTCTTTTTAGAACCCTTAAGAAACCCAATAAATTGTCCTTCAATTTCAAATTGTTCGGGAGAAAAAATACTCATATCATTTCCCTAAATGATTGTTACAAATCCATCTGAGTTTGAGGAGGCAGTGGTGCAGGGGAAGTGTGGGGAGTGTGGGGGGATGAAGAAGTAATTTTATTTCCCTTGTCCCCCTCTCCCTCTCCCATCCCACAAGGAATTCAAGACCTATGGGTAAAAGATAGACCTTGAAAAAGATAGACCTTGATTAGGCAGTAACCATCTGATGGTGGCGAATTTCTAAGACCTCTGGATGTTCGTCACAGAACTGTTGGAAAGCAGTTTTTTCAGGAGATGGTGACCCTTCTTGGTATGTTGCTTCAGCTTCGAGATCGTCTACCAAGTGCCAAGCATCGATACATTCTTCAGAGGTAGCGCCTTTAGTAGCAGCGATCGATTTAGCTTCTTCAATTGCTTTTTCGAGTTCTCTTTGTAATAAAGGAACTTTGGGATTTTCTAGGAAATCACCTTTATAGAGAATGTCACTTTCAGAGATGATCCCTAACAAATCGCCTCTGATAACTGGAGCAACACGAATACCTGTATTAGCGAATAAACGCGCTACGTATTCTACTCCTAAGTCGGGATTGACCACAATGCAGGGTTTAGTCATAATTTCATAAACTCTGACATTGTTGGTATCTTTCCCGTAAGCCACTACTTTAGTGACTACATCTGTCTGGGTGACAATTCCGTAAGCATCTTGGGAACTGCGGACATCGACAATCAACGCCCGTAGGTTTTTGAACTTCATTAGCTTGATTGCTTCGGCCACAGTTGCAGAACCGCGAATTGTGGCTACTTCTTGGGTCATGATGTCAGATGCTTTTAGCATTGTATTGAGACCTCCTAATTTTCGGCAGATATTTTTGTTAGCGGTTAGCAGTTAGTAGCTGGTTGGTATTTCTACTAACCACTAACTACTAACCAAAATTTCTATTCCAGCCGCTTTGCTTGTAAAGTTTGAGGTAATTTGGTCTCGTCATCCAAATTTTTAAAGGCTAGCTGCCAGCCATTGGCCAAGGTTAAGATTTTTCCTTCTTCTCCATTGGTTTGAGTGACCACTTCTTCTTCTAAATCTTTCTTGGGGACGTAAACAGATAAATGTCCAGCATCATTGCGACTCAAAATAACTTTCATTAGTTTTCCTCTACAATTTCCAGTTCTTTCCTGCGACAGCCAACGACAAAGCCTTTTTCAATAAAATGCACTGCATAGATGTAGTAACGTTGCAAATAAGTGCCAATGCCAACTATGTAGCCAACCTCTCCTTTTTTTGCCAGGTGTTCCCCGATCTCTTTGCCAGGGAAGGTGCCATCGTTACGAATCAACTTGCGCACCCGCACTTTTTGCTCCATGTCAAATGCAGGAGACTCGTCAAGTTCCATATCATCCCATCCCATGAATCACACTCCTTTGATTAACTAAATTTAGTAATTCTTCTGGTGTTAAGTTGCGTTTAACTTCTACAGACAGTTGGCGGACTGCTTCTAAAAGTGATTGGCTTTCGTCTCTGTTGAGGTCGATCCCATGCTGTTGCAGGAGATTAGATAGCAGGTGTCGTCCGGAATGTTTACCCACTACTAAACTGCGTTCCCGTCCCACTTCTTCGGGGGCAAAGGGTTCGTAGGTAAGGGGATTTTTCAGGACACCGTGAGCGTGGATCCCCGATTCGTGGGCAAAGGCATTGTCCCCAACAATGGCTTTCCAAGGAGGTACGGCACAACCAGAAGCAGTAGTAACTAACTGGGACAGGTATCGCAACCGGCGGGTGTCAATACCGAGTTCCTTACTGTAAATCTGTTTGAGTGCCATAACCACTTCCTCAAGAGCAGCATTGCCGGCGCGTTCGCCTAAACCGTTGACAGTGGTATTGACCGAAGTGGCACCAGCTTGAATGCCCGCCAAAGCATTAGCAGTTGCTAAGCCAAAATCGTTGTGGGTATGCATTTCCACTGGTATAGACAGCCATTTAACTAGGTTGCTGACTTTCCCGGATGTGGTGGTCGGGTCGAGAATGCCTACTGTATCGCAGAAGCGAAAGCGAGAAGCACCCCAATCTTGGGCAGAAAGGGCCACCTCAAGGAGAAACGATTCATCTGCTCTAGAGGAATCTTCTCCTCCAACGGCAACAAATAGACCGCGATCGAGGGCAAAGTTAATCGTATCTCGCAGGCGATCGAGAACCAGACGACAATTACCGTTAAACTTGGCACCAATTTGAATCTGTGAAACAGGAATGGAAATATGTACCCGTTTTAGACCACAGGCAATAGAAGCCTCGATATCGGATAATACCGCTCGGTTCCAACCGATGAGGGAGGCACGCAAACCTGCCTTGGTGATGGCTGAGATCGCCTGTGCTTCCGAACAGCCCATCGCCGGAATGCCTACCTCTAGTTCCTGGATGCCGATCGCGTCCATTAGGGTAGCCAGAGCTAATTTTTCTTCTACTGTAAAAGCTACACCAGCTGCTTGTTCTCCATCCCGCAAAGTCGTATCATTAATTTGAATTTGATTCATTGCTTAGTTCCTTGCTGTTTATCTACGGGAAGTTGAACTGGGTTTGATTATCAAACCAATCAAAAATCTGCTGCAGTTGTTCTAAGGAGACTAGGCCATACTGCCAGAGTAGCATTGGTAATGGGTCGCTCGAATTTCGTCTTTGCTGAAGCACGACGGCAATTTCAGACTTGGAAATTGCTAATTCATCTTGTAAGAATTTAATCAATTCTGTAGGTTTAAAATCGAATTCCATGACAGCAGTTTTGTTAGAAGAAGAAACGTTCCCTAGTAGTCTGTCAATTTTGAAATGATGGGTTGAGGGAAGAGGCAGGGGGGCAGGGGAGCAGGGGAGCAGGGGAGCAGGGGAGCAGGGGAGACAAGGGAGACAAGGGGGATAAAATTACTCCCCTCACTTCCCACACTCCCCCTGACCTCTGACTTCTTGAATATCCCTCAAATCAATCTTGACAAAGTACTAGAACGTATGTACTTAAAAGCTTTTCATCTTGCTAACCTGACTCACTAAAGCCTTAGAATGGGAATGCTGTAAACTCTTTACCCGTTTCTCCAATTGCTCAATTCGCGTGAGTAACTGTCCAATTAACTTGCCTTCCACATCAGGCAATTTATTCGACTCTATTTGCTGTTTGGGCGAGATAATACGACCTGGAATTCCCACGATCGTACAATTTTCCGGCACGTTCTGGAGTACTATTGAAGCCGCACCAATGCGGACGCGATCGCCAATGTGAATATTGCCTAATACCCTTGCTCCAGCGCCTATGACTACATTGTTTCCTAAAGTTGGATGGCGCTTGCCAGTTTCTTTGCCCGTCCCTCCCAGGGTGACATCCTGGTAAATTAAGCAATAGTTGCCCACGATCGCAGTTTCGCCAATTACCACTCCCATCCCATGATCGATGAATACGCCCTTACCAATAGCTGCTCCTGGGTGAATTTCGATTCCGGTGAAAAATCTCCCTAAATGAGAGAGCAATCTGGGAATCAAAGGGAGGTGAAGTTGCCATAGCCAGTTAGCAACCCGATGCAACACCAAGGCGTGTAAGCCGGGGTAACATAGCAGTACTTCTAGCCAATTACGAGCAGCAGGATCTCGCTCAAAGATAATTTGAAAATCGCTCTGAATTGCCTGCCACCAGTCGATCGGGGAAGGTTTAGCAGTAGTAATCGGGTTTGAAGAAGCGCAGTAGTCAGTTAAACGGGAAGTAGGAGGAGCTTGTCGATCTCCTACTTTTCGCTTTTGACTGCTTCTAATTGCAATCGGCTGTAGCATTGAATTCCGCGCTCGAAAGATCAAAAAGAGTTTATTTTCTATGCTTATAGCAAGTCCTTTAGCTCGTCTCAGTATAGAAAATGCGGATTATTATTTATTAGTTTTTATTAGAGTTGTACTCAAAAAAACTCAGACTAAACAGGCTAAGACTTAGAGGGTCTGAAAAAAAAAACTTGAGTAGGGGGTACTGGTATTTTTTGATATTGGTTTGGGTATTTATGGGTAGCCTGACTTGTATTTTTGTACTCAAGGTCAAACATCAATTAGCTAGGCATTTCAATAGATAGCTTGAGATCGGTCCTGTTTTTTTACTCAGCTAAATTTTGTACTCAACAGTAATGGGGATCGTATTAGATAAAACCTATACCTCACAAGCTATTCAGCCTTTTTGTTGCTTAGCTAACATACAGTTGCTTACTGGTTAGCAAATCCACCAGCAAAAAAATGTTAAATTGGCTACAAAATTTGAATTCCGTGACAGTACTGGGGAAGTGAAATATAACTCCCCCCAGTCTTTTTTTAAAACAATGTGAATTTGTATTTTTGAGTAGTTTGAGTATTTGAGTACAAGCTCGCCAACTCCCCTAGCAAAAAGAATAATTCCTGAAACCCTTACTATAGTTGGGTTAAAACCTGAGTACATAAATACCAGAACCCCCTAGTAAAAATACTAGTACCATGATCGAAAAATACTAGTACCCCGTACCCCTAAAAAAATTTCGATCCTTATTAGCTGGGGCTTTGAACGGTTGAGTACAAACCTAATTAGTCTTTAATAAATCTAACTCAACGCTACCGAGCTGCTTGCTAAAAGTCCGGATGATATAACAGTTTTAACGCCGGGACAAAGGTAAAGCAATTTCTTCCTTCAGTTGTTGAAAATAGAGACTAGGCAATAAAGTTTTTTGATGTTTCACTTTAAGCTTTAACTTTGACCAATCATTAAGTAACTAACTCTCAGATTATATTAACTTATTTCACGGAATTCAATGTTACCAACTACAGGCCTTGCTACTACAGCAGACGTAACCCCTACAAAAAAATTCTCTGGTGGCTGTGCGTCTTCTGGCTGTGGTTCTACAAAAACACAAATCCAAGACGAAAAACTACAGCAAAGAATTGCCCAACATCCCTGTTACAGTGAGGACGCGCATCACCACTATGCCAGGATGCACGTTGCAGTTGCTCCAGCCTGTAACATCCAGTGCAATTACTGCAATCGCAAGTATGATTGCGCCAATGAGAGCCGTCCAGGAGTGGTTAGCGAACTGCTAACACCCGAAGAAGCAGCTCATAAGGTACTAGTAATCGCCGGAAAAATACCCCAAATGACGGTTTTAGGAATTGCCGGACCTGGCGATCCCCTAGCCAATCCAGAAAAGACTTTTCGCACCTTTGAGTTAGTTGCCGAAAAAGCTCCAGACATCAAACTGTGCTTGTCCACTAACGGGTTGATGCTTCCAGATTACGTCGATCGCATCAAAGAACTAAATATCGATCACGTGACGATTACCATCAACATGATTGACCCGAAAGTGGGAGAACAAATTTATCCCTGGGTTCGTTACAACCGCAAGCGCTATCGCGGTATTGAAGGGGTCAAGATTCTGCACGAGCGTCAAATGGAAGGATTGCAGGCACTCAAAGAAGCAGATATTCTTTGTAAAGTGAATTCGGTGATGATTCCTGGGATCAATGACCAGCACTTAGCGGAAGTAAATGAAGTCATTCAATCCAAGGGTGCATTCCTCCACAACATTATGCCCCTAATTTCCGCTCCCGAACACGGAACTCACTTCGGTTTGACCGGACAGCGGGGTCCCACACCCAAGGAATTAAAAACAGTACAGGATGGGTGTTCGGGTAATATGAAAATGATGCGTCACTGCCGTCAGTGCCGTGCCGATGCTGTAGGACTCTTAGGTGAAGATCGTTCTTTGGAATTTACTAAAGATAAGTTCCTGGAAATGAGCCCAGAGTACGATCTTGAGCAACGCAAGGAAGTTCACGTTGGCATTGAAAAGTTCAAAGCAGTACTAAAAGAAACAAGAGAGAAAAAAGCTGCCGAGAAACAACGCAAAAATGCTCCTAAAATTCTTGTAGCTGTAGCCACTAAAGGCGGTAGAGTAGTCAATCAGCACTTCGGTCATGCCAAAGAATTCCAAATCTACGAAGTGGATGGCACAGAAGCGAAGTTTATCGGACACCGCAAAATAGACCATTACTGTCAAGGTGGCTACGGAGAAGAAGCAACTTTAGACCACATTATTGAAGCAATTTCTGATTGCAAAGCAGTTCTCGTCTCTAAGATTGGTAGTTGTCCTCAAGAAAGGTTGCAAGCGGTAGGAATACAAACCGTTGAGGCTTATGAGGCGATCGACACAGTGGCTCTAGATTTCTACGAAAAGTATTTCAATCAGAAGTCAGGAGTAGAATAATGAGTTACACAATCACTGCTGAATGTATTAGTTGCGATCGCTGTCGCTCTCAATGTCCGACCAATGCCATTCAAATCACTAACGGCACTCTGGCGATCGACTCTAGCCTCTGTAACGATTGCCTTGGTTATTCCGGAGTTCCTCTGTGTACGGCAGGCTGTCCCACCAATCAAGGTTGCATTCCTAGCTTAGCTGCAGTTGCCCAGACAGTGAAAAGCACAACTGAAAATACTGCAACTGATTACTGGGATGATTGGTTTACTACATACAACAGGCTGCTGAAGCGGCTGAAAGGGCCAAAACAAACACAGTATTGGGAGCGTTGGTTTGAAGTTTACTCACAGGAATTGAAGTTACTTTTGTCAGCATCCTCGATGGGACTAAAAACAGAAGCTAACGCCTTCTCTTAAATAGATTAAGCTTCATCTTCTTTACAGCAAAATTGGGATTGAGAGTGATGAAAGACTGCATTTATCTCGATAATAACGCCACAACCAGGGTTGACGAAGAAGTTTTAGCAGCAATGTTGCCCTACTTGAGTCAGTATTACGGCAATCCCTCCAGTATGCACAGCTTTGGCGGGCAGGTCAGTAAAGCAGTTAAAACGGCAAGAAAACAAGTAGCATCTCTATTAGGAGCAGATATATCAGAAATTGTCTTTACCAGTTGCGGCACTGAAGGAGATAATGCAGCGATTCGGGCAGCCTTGTTAGCACAACCTAATAAGCGCCACATAGTCACCACCGAAGTGGAACATCCTGCAGTGCTGAATTTGTGCAAACAACTGGAGAAACAAGGTTACACTGTTACCTATCTCTCAGTTAATGGCCAGGGACAGCTAGACCTAGACGAAGTTCAAGCCTCCCTGACGGGAAACACCGCTTTAGTTTCGGTGATGTATGCCAACAATGAAACGGGGGTAGTTTTCCCAATCGAACAAATTGGGCAGATGGCAAAGGAATACGGCGCACTTTTCCACGTCGATGCAGTGCAGGCGGTAGGTAAGATCCCCCTGAATATGAAGACTAGCACGATCGACTTGCTCGTCTTGTCGGGTCACAAAATTCACGGACCCAAGGGCATGGGAGCACTGTACGTACGCCGAGGCACTAAATTCCGTCCTTTACTCGTTGGCGGACATCAAGAACGAGGTCGCCGAGGTGGAACTGAGAATGTAGCGGGAATTGTAGCTTTAGGTAAAGCCGCAGAATTAGCCCAGCAGCACTTAGCCCACAATGTAGAGCAAGAAAAACGACTTCGCGATCGCCTAGAACGAGGAATTCTGGAGACTATTGCTGATACTGTGGTTAACGGTCATCCCACCGAAAGACTACCGAACACTACTAACATCGGCTTTAAGTACATTGAAGGAGAAGCCATTCTGCTGTTATTAGATCGCTATGGCATCTGCGCCTCTTCCGGTTCAGCTTGTACTTCTGGTTCCTTAGAACCTTCCCACGTACTGCGAGCAATGGGACTACCTTACAGCGTACTTCACGGTTCCATTCGCTTTAGCCTTTCCCGTTACACTACTGAAGCTGAGGTAGATCGAGTTCTTGAGGTAGTTCCGGGTATTATCGAACGTCTCCGCGCCCTGTCTCCTTTCAACAGCGACGAGGCAGGTTGGTTGCAAGAACAGGAGCAGTCATTAGTAACTAGTAACTAGTCATTGGTAGAACAACAAACAAAAGACTAAAGGCTAATAACTAAGAAATAAGTAAGAACTAAGGATTGGAGGCTAATATGTGGGACTATACAGATAAAGTAATGGAGTTCTTTTACAATCCTCGTAATCAAGGAACGATTACCAAGAAAAAGGAAGGAGAGAAAGTCATTACTGGGGAAGTAGGAAGTATTGCTTGTGGAGATGCACTACGCTTGCACTTATTAATTGATGAAGCCACCCAAACTATAGTTGATGCTCGATTTCAAACCTTTGGTTGTGCTAGCGCGATCGCCTCTTCTTCGGCTCTAACGGAACTCCTTAAAGGCAAAAAGGTAGACGAAGCTCTCACACTGACTAACCGAGATATTGCTGAATTTTTAGGGGGATTGCCAGAAGAAAAAATGCACTGTTCGGTAATGGGGCAGGAAGCATTAGAAGCCGCAATTTTTAACTACAAAGGAATCCCCTTAGAAAATCATGAAGACGATGACGGAAAATTACTTTGTCGCTGCTTTGGAATCAGCGAGACTAAGATTAGGCGACTTATCAGCGAAAATAATCTCGCTACGACCGAACAAGTTACCAACTATATTAAAGCAGGTGGCGGCTGCGGTTCCTGCTTGGCAGATATCGACGATCTCCTCACAGAAGTCATCCAGGAGAAGGAGACGGCAATGCAGGTGGCAAGCGAAATTGCTACAGCTGAATTACCCAGAACTGAACCTGCCAAACCACTCACTAATTTGCAAAAAATCGCTTTAATCGAGCAGGTTCTAGAGGAAGAAGTTAAGCCGGTGTTAGCAGAAGATGGCGGCAACGTTCAACTCTACGATGTGGAAGGCGATCGGGTCAAGGTTATTTTTAAAGGAGCTTGTGTTGGCTGCGCTTCTTCAGCACAAACACTCAAAATTGCGATCGAAGCCAGGTTAAAAGAGCGCGTCTTGTCCAGTTTAGTAGTAGAAGAGGTTCGACCATTTTAGGTTTTCTCAGGGCTAGTAGTCTGTCAATTTTGAAATTATAGGTTGAGGTAAGACAAGGAGGACAAGCAAGACAAGGAAGAACACTTATCCCTCAAATCAATCTTGACAAAGTACTAGTTAGTTACAAGGCAAACTTGATGCACAAAATATATCCCTAATCTTTCAAATTTATTTACTTTCAACCACAACTTAACTAAAATATGTCGTTCCTAAGTACGTGTTATCGCGGAAAGCGAGCTCCTCCAGTAGCTAAGCTTTTCACCCGGATTTTAGAAGCAGGTTGACGTAAAGATTAAGAATTTTCCTGGGATACTTCCCAGCCATCACCTGAATAAATTCCCCGTGTTCTTTGCCGACCCATATCTAAAATCCATTCCTCAAACTCGATTCACCTGACAATTCAGTGCCAAAGAGATATTTTCTTGAGTAGCACTGTTCCTCCTCCAGATTTTAGACAACTAACTAAGGTTGGGATTGAGGTTTTTCCTAACAAGACCGACTCCCACCTTGACTAAAAAAAGTCTCAAGGTGTCTAAAGTCTAAACAGACAAAAACAATTCACAACGAAATCTTAGTTTAAGCGAGAAATCAATCATGCGACAAATTGCATTTTACGGTAAAGGCGGTATTGGTAAATCTACTACTTCTCAAAATACCATTGCAGCTTTAGCAGAGCTGGGTCAAAGAGTCATGATCGTTGGTTGTGACCCCAAAGCTGACTCTACTCGCTTAATGCTTCACTGTAAAGCTCAAACCACCATTCTGCACTTAGCAGCAGAAAGAGGTGCAGTAGAAGACCTAGAACTCGAAGAAGTATTGCTAACTGGATATAAAGACGTTAAATGCGTTGAGTCCGGCGGTCCCGAACCAGGTGTTGGTTGCGCTGGTCGCGGTATCATCACAGCTATTAACTTCCTAGAAGAAGAAGGCGCTTACGAAGATCTAGATTTCGTATCTTATGACGTACTAGGTGACGTTGTTTGCGGTGGTTTTGCTATGCCTATTCGCGAAGGTAAAGCCCAAGAAATCTACATCGTTACCTCCGGTGAAATGATGGCAATGTATGCTGCTAACAACATTGCTCGTGGTATTCTCAAGTACGCTCACTCCGGCGGTGTACGCTTAGGCGGTCTAATCTGCAACAGCCGTAAGGTCGATCGTGAAATCGAGCTAATCGAAGCTTTGGCTGAAAGACTCGGCACCCACATGATTCACTACGTTCCTCGCGACAACCAAGTTCAGCACGCTGAATTGCGTCGTATGACCGTGATCGAATACTCTTCCGATCACCCACAAGCTAATGAGTACCGCGCATTAGGTAAGAAAATCCTCGAAAACGACAAATTGGTTATCCCAACTCCAATCAGCATGGACGAACTAGAAGACTTGTTGATTGAGTTCGGTCTACTCGGCGGCGAAGAAGAGTACCAAAAAATTATCCAACAAGACAAAGCTGCTGTTAAAGCCTAAAAAAGCAGAGAGAAGGGTTTGGTTAACTGTTACTGCCAATAACTAATAACCAACCTTCTCACCTCTCCATTTGCTAGATCCGCTCATAATCTTCAGTTGTCGGAGCAGACGACAACTAAGGATTTCTATAACTCTAAAATCTAAAAATCATAAGGGATCGCTATGTCTACTGTAGATGAAAGAAAGCAACTAATCAAGGAGGTTCTGGACGCTTATCCAGAAAAAGCCCGCAAAAAACGGGAAAAGCACCTCGGAGTATATGAAGACGGTAAATCTGATTGTGGCGTTAAGTCTAACCGCAAATCTCTTCCTGGGGTAATGACCGCTCGTGGTTGTGCTTACGCAGGTGCTAAAGGTGTGGTTTGGGGTCCAGTCAAAGACATGATCCACATCAGCCACGGTCCTGTAGGCTGCGGTTACTATTCCTGGTCCGGTCGTCGTAATTACTATATTGGCACCACTGGCATTGATACCTTCGGTACAATGCAGTTCACCTCCGACTTCCAAGAAAGAGATATTGTTTTCGGCGGTGACAAAAAGCTGAAAAAAATCATCGACGAACTAGACGAACTCTTCCCCCTCAACAACGGTATGACCATTGAGTCTGAATGTCCCGTTGGTCTAATTGGGGATGATATTGAAGCTGTTGCCAAACAAAAGAGCAAGGATATTGGCAAAACTGTAGTTCCCGTTCGTTGTGAAGGCTTCCGTGGCGTTTCCCAATCTCTAGGACACCACATCGCTAACGATACCATTCGCGACTGGGTTTTCCCCGAAGCAGACAAGCAAAAAGAAGAATTAGGCTTTGAAGCCGGTCCCTACGACGTAGCCATTATCGGCGACTACAACATCGGTGGTGATGCTTGGTCTTCTCGCATCCTCCTCGAAGAAATTGGCTTGAGAGTTGTCGCTCAGTGGTCTGGAGACGGCACCCTCAACGAGATGAAACTCACTCCCAACGTGAAACTAAATCTCATCCACTGCTATCGGTCGATGAACTACATCAGCCGTCACATGGAAGAGAAGTATGGTATTCCCTGGTTAGAGTATAACTTCTTTGGCCCCAGCAAGATTGCTGCATCTTTAAGAGAGATCGCTGCCAAATTCGACGAAAAAATCCAAGAAAACGCCGAAAAAGTTATCGCCAAGTACCAACCTGGAGCTGACGCAATTATTGCTAAGTACCGTCCTCGTCTGGAAGGCAAGAAAGTAATGATGATGGTTGGTGGCTTGCGCCCTCGCCACGTCGTTCCTGCTTTCAACGATCTAGGAATGGACATGATAGCTACTGGCTATGAATTCGCTCACGGCGACGACTACAAGCGTACTACCCATTACGTCAAAGACAGCACCGTAATTTATGACGACGTAACAGGATACGAATTCGAGAAATTCGCCGAAGCACTGAACCCCGATCTAGTTGCTGCTGGCATTAAAGAGAAGTATGTCTTCCAGAAAATGGGACTGCCTTTCCGCCAAATGCACTCCTGGGATTACTCTGGCCCATATCACGGCTATGACGGATTCGCCATCTTCGCTCGTGACATGGATCTAGCACTCAATAGCCCCACTTGGGATCTAATTAAGACTCCTTGGAAGAAGTAGAGCAGGGGAGCAGGGGAAAGGGGAAATTTACTACTAATTCCTAGTCCCCAATCCCTAATCCCAATCCCTAATCACCAATTACTAATTACCAATCCCTAACAGAGGAGTTACATAATGGCTCAGAACGTCGATAACATCAAAGACCACGCCGAACTGTTTCACCAGCCGGAGTATCAGGAGCTATTTGAGAGAAAAAGAGAATTTGAGGGAATGGCTCCCCCCGAAGAAGTAGAAAAGTTCGCTGAGTGGACTAAAACTTGGGAATACCGCGAAAAGAACTTCGAGCGCAAAAATGCAGTTATTAACCCAGCTAAAGCTTGCCAGCCTCTAGGCGCGATCCTCGCTGCAGTTGGCTTTGAAGGAACTCTTCCTTTCGTTCAGGGTTCTCAAGGTTGCGTAGCTTACTTCCGCACCCACTTCTCCCGTCACTTCAAAGAACCCTTCAACGCTGTTTCTAGCTCCATGACTGAAGATGCTGCTGTCTTCGGTGGTCTGAAAAACCTGATTGATGGTTTAGCTAATAGCTATACCCTCTACAAACCTAAAATGATTGCCGTCTGCACTACCTGTATGGCAGAGGTAATTGGAGATGACTTAGGCGGATTTATCGGCAACGCTAAAAACGAAGGCGCGGTTCCTGAAGATTTCCCCGTTCCTTATGCTCACACTCCTAGCTTTGTTGGCTCCCACGTCACAGGCTACGACAGCATGATGAAGGGAATTCTTTCTAACCTCACCAAAGATCAGAAGAAAGAAACCACCAACGGTAAAATTAACTTCATCCCTGGCTTTGAAACCTACAGTGGCAACTTGCGGGAACTGAAGCACCTAGTTTCTGCGATGGGCGTAAATGCAACCGTTCTAGCCGACAACGAATATAATATCGATTCGCCCAATACTGGTGAGTTTAAGATGTACCAGGGCGGTACTCCCTTAGCAGAAGCCGCAGACTCAATTAATGCGGAAGCTACTTTTGCCCTGCAAGCATATCCTACCGTTAAAACCCGCGAATATATTCAGAAAGAGTGGGGACAAAAAACAGCAGTTTATCGTCCTTGGGGGATCAAAGGAACTGATGAATTCCTCATGGCTCTCTCTGAGGCAACTGGCAACCCCGTTCCTGAAGAACTAGAAATAGAAAGAGGTCGCGCCATTGACGCTATGACCGATACCCAAGCTTGGGTTCACGGCAAAAAAGCAGCTATCTACGGCGATCCCGACTTGGTAATGGGAGTATTGCAATTCTTGCTAGAACTGGGTATCGAACCCGTTCACGTTCTAGTTACCAATAGCAATAAAGAGTTTGAAGCAGAAGCTAAAGCGTTGTTGGAAGCTAGCCCTTACGGACAACAGGCTACTGTTTGGGGTGGTAAAGACTTGTGGCACATGCGCTCCTTGCTATTTACCGAGCCCGTAGACTTCCTCGTTGGTAACTCCTACGGTAAATACCTCTGGCGCGATACCAACACCCCACTAATCCGCATCGGCTATCCTATCTTCGATCGCCATCACTTACATCGCTATTCCACCATCGGTTACAACGGTGCTATCAATCTACTCAACTGGATTGCTAACACAATCCTCGACGAACTAGATCGCAACACCATCATTCCATCTAAGACCGATATTTCTTACGACTTGATTCGCTAAGAAAACTGGGGGAGAGGTGGGCAACAGGCAACAGAATACACCAGAAACTGTTCGCCGTTCCTCTCTTTATCCCCCTTGTCGGAGAGCCTTGCTCTCCTTTACCCCCATCCATAGATCGAAGGAGGAGTCGAAATGGTAACTACGACCGATCGCCCGAACAAAAGATCTATCTTCAGCCTTTTATTATCTCCCTTACGCCTTTGGGTAGATAGCATCGAAATCAAAAATCCTCAAACTGCTCATCTGATCTGTCGTCTTATTTCTTGTAATTGTCCCTTTGAACGCGATGTTACTTTCTTGGGACGAAAAATATTTCACATTCCTGCTATGTGCAAGCTCAACCCTCTATATCAACAATTTGTTGGCTTGCGTCTTCGAGCTTTGAATTACCTCACCGATGTGTGTGGCGAGGATATTACCAAATATATCTGCTAGGTCAGGGGTCAGCGAAGAGGCAGGGGAGCAGGGGAGCAGGGGGACAATAACAATCAACAATCAACAATCAAAAAACTCCCCATTTCGGTTTTATATTTATTTTCGCCGACCCTCCTTAGCAGTTAGTAATTATCAGAAAAAACAACTAACAATTAACAATTAATTATGACACTTACTAAAGGTAAAATCGCCAAGTTGCTCGATGAGCCAGGTTGCGAACACAACCATAAAAAGAGCAAAAAAGAGAAAAAACAAGGCTGCAAGCAACAAGCTAAACCAGGAGCAGCTCAAGGCGGTTGTGCCTTTGATGGTGCCTCGATTACTTTAGTCCCCATCACCGATGCTGCTCACTTAGTTCACGGACCGATCGCCTGTTCGGGTAATTCTTGGGGCAGTCGCGGCAGTCTTTCCTCTGGTCCCACGCTCTATAAAACAGGATTAACCACCGACCTGAGCGAAAATGACATTATCTTTGGCGGTGAGAAGAAACTCTATAAAGCTGTTTCCCAAGTTATCAAACGCTACCAACCTGCTGCCGTCTTCGTCTACTCTACTTGCGTCACCGCTCTTATTGGAGACGATTTAGATGCGGTTTGTCAAGCGGCAACCAAGAAATTTAACAAACCTGTAATCCCAGTTCATTCTCCTGGCTTTGCAGGTAGTAAAAACCTGGGCAACAGATTAGCAGGCGAAGCTTTGCTACAACACGTAATCGGCACAGCCGAACCCGAATATACCACGCCCTACGATATCAATCTGATCGGAGAATACAACATCGCCGGGGAAATGTGGAACGTTTTGCCCTTATTTGAGAAATTGGGCATTCGGGTACTGTCTAAAATGACAGGTGATGCTCGCTACGAAGAAATCTGCTATGCTCACCGTGCCAAACTCAACGTGGTCATCTGCTCCAAAGCCCTAATTAACGTGGCGCGGAAGTTGGAGGAGAAATATGGCACTCCTTACATCGAGGAATCATTTTACGGCATTGCCGACATGAACCGCTGTTTGCGCAATATTGCCGCTAAGTTGGGGGATAAGGACTTACAAGAGCGAGTAGAAAAGCTAATTGCTTCCGAAACTGCTGCGCTCGATCGAAACCTCGCTCCCTATCGCGATCGACTCCAAGGTAAAAAAATGGTGTTGTAT
>JBFRWL010000235.1:0-2507 GCA_051439565.1 Prochloraceae cyanobacterium | reverse complement strand
GAGACAGCTTTTAATATTGAAGCTAAACTCAACAACAATCGCAACCCCAGTCTTGGTAGTTTTGAACGGGCTGTAGAAATATCCGAAGCCAATTTACTGGGAATTGGAGATAAAATCACCTTTACATACAATAACACCGATGGTAGCAACCAGTATAAAGGCGATTATACTTTACCAATTAATGCTCGCAATGGTACTTTAGCTTTTAACTTTGATATTGCTAATAACGAAATTGTGGAATCTCCTTTTGATGAATTAGATATTAACATAGATTCTCGCAAGTTTGATTTTACCTGGCGACAACCAGTGCTGCAAAAAGCTACCTCAGAAAATAGTCACGAATTAGCTCTCGACTTCACCGCATCCCGACGAGAAAGCGATGCTTCAATTCAAGATGTTGACTTTCCTATTTCCCCTGGTGCAGACGAAAATGGCGAAACTCGCGCTTCTGTGCTTCGTTTTGGTCAAGAATGGCTACAGCGCACCCGCACCCAAGTCTTGTCGGCTCGTTCTCAATTTAATGTTGGTATTGATGCCTTTAATGCCACTATCAGCGATGACGAACCCAATAGTCAATTTTTTTTCTGGCGCGGACAACTCCTCTATTTAAGCATTTTAGGTTCTCCTAGTGAAGTATCTATAGTTAATCCCACCGTATTACTGCGTTCCGATTTGCAACTATCAGCCGATGCACTCATCCCCGTAGAACAGTTTAGTTTGGGTGGTAATGCTACAGTTAGGGGTTATCGTCAGGATGCTCTACTTACCGACAATGGTTTTTTGCTGTCTGCTGAAGCCCGACTACCCATTGCTATAGTCCCCTCAGTCAAAGGAACTTTGCAGCTTACTCCTTTTATCGATCTGGGTATTGGCTGGAATACCGATCGAGAACCTACAGACTTTAATACCCTTATCGGTACGGGATTGGGTTTACTTTGGGAAATGGAAGGTAGTCTTAAAGCCCGAATCGATTGGGGTATTCCCCTGGTCAATAGCGATGGGGATAAAGACACATTACAAGAAAACGGCCTGTACCTACAGTTAGAATATAATTTTTTCTAAATTCTTAATCATGCTAAGTCATGAACTACCACAGCTTACTTCGTTGAAGCTGTGGTTTCTAACTTCCCTGGGTGTTGCCTTACCTTAGCCTTACGACCTCGGCTTGGTCTTACACTCCCTCCATTAGCAGAGTCGGCTGTCCCCTCCGACTGTAATATTCTGATGCCTTCTGCTCTAATATTCTTACTGGCATTTTCGTCTCTATCGTGACAAGTGCCACAACTAGGGCAAGTCCATTCTCTAATATCTAGAGGTAAATTATCTATTTGATAGAGACAATTAGAGCAGGTTTTACTACTGGCAAACCATTTATCAATTTCCACTAAACGCTTATCTTCATGTTCTAGTTTGTAACTCAAGAAATTGACAAACATTCCCCATCCAGCATCAGATATTGCTTTGGCTAATTTATGGTTACGCACCATACCCTTTACATTGAGGTTTTCCACCACAATGACTTTGCTTATCTGTGTCAGTTTCCTACTCAACTTATGTAAGAAATCCTGACGGGCATTGCTTATACGTGCGTGAACCTTAGCGACCTTATTTTTAGCTTTCTGTCTAGATTTACTCCCTAGCTGTTTACGAGCTAGTTTTTGTTGTTTACGAGCTAAGTTTTTCTCGTGCTTTTTAAAGTGTTTGGGATTGGCATATAAACTTGTTTTCGTTCCATCATTGACTATGGCAAAATCTTTAATCCCCAGGTCAATACCTAGTATCTTGTCGCCGCCACCAGATATGTAACAAGCATCAACTTCGTAAATGATGGAAGCAAAATATTTGTCTGCTTTATCTTTAGTCACAATGACAGTTTTAATCTTGCCACTATACCGACGGTCGAATACAGCTTTCACCCAAGTTTTAATTCCAGGCAGCTTAATCTTATCGCCTTCAATCTTGACCGACTGAGGGAAGCCAACAGACTGTTTACCATGTTTGGATTTATAGCGAGGAAACCTAGCTCTTTTCTCAAAGAAGTTGATAAATGCACGAGACAGATTAAGCGATGTTTGTTGCAAAGATTGAGAGTAAACCTCTGTCTTTAACCATTCATGCTCCTTTTTTAGATTAGGCAGCAAAGCATTTAACCCTGCACGAGACAGCCCTCTCCCTGTCTTTTTGTAAGTTTCAATACTCGTGTTTAAGGCATGATTCCACCACCAACGGCAGCAGCCCATAGCACCTGCTAGTTGCTGCTTTTGTTCGTCAGTGGGATAAATTCGTACCTTTTGTGCTTGCCTAATCATGCCTATCATTATATCATATAGTGATAGGTTTGGTTGAGAAAATAAATTCTGCTTACTTAGCTTACATTGGGGAAAAGTAGGAGCTACGGGAACACGGATCTTCACGGTATTAATTACCCCTAATCAAATCTATTTCCAGTTCACATTTGCCAGATTAATCTAGTGCAGTAAGGCGGCAATAACTGAGCCGTTAGTAAT
>JBFRWL010000234.1:0-17110 GCA_051439565.1 Prochloraceae cyanobacterium | reverse complement strand
AGCCCACACTGACCGCTTCGGCTCAGTGTGCGGAGTTGTCACCTAAGCTTGTTCGACTGTATCGTGAACAACGGATATTTAGAAAATTGTAGTGATGTTTCTAAAGAATCTCCGTCTCTTTAGAGCGCAGAGTGTCAATAGAGCAAGATTTCGATTCATTTTTCCCTCTGCTTACTTCTATATGGGGCGGTGGTAATACCAGTGAATTCTTTCCAGCTATGACCAAACTTTTGACTTTATCGACTAATTGCTGGCAAGCTGGTGTTATTCCTCAATGGAGCAAGAAATTACCATAGTCACTAATCAATCTTTTTAAAACGCAAAACTGGATTGCCTTCTGCTAGCAGGGTCAGCGTTAAGCCTTCGCGCTTATAGCTGTTGGTGCGCGTCAGAAAATCCAAAAAAGCTGGCTCAGGCACGTTCATGCAGTATTTCTTGGTGGTGGCGATCGGACCGAACCTTAAGCTACCGTTATCCGCCACAGTTAGCTTGCCATTCAGGTTGTTGCACCCGGTAGTACCCATTACGGTGCTGTCTCGCGGATTGAGTTCTAAACGAGGTAATTCTTGCGGGAAGGTGGTGCTGTCAACGGCATGGCCTTCCATCCATTCAAGCACCCAGATGTCGCGTAAATCCCGCTCTGACGCGCTTACTTCATTGGCTGGCACTTGGTTTGGGTTTGTTTGAGATATGTTACACGAAATCAGGGTTGCACTTAGTAAAAGTGTTGCAACAAGAAAATAATTAGTCGTTTTCATAAAGGTATAATAGCATTTCAAGTTGCTATACTCGGTATTCAAAATAGTTTATAGTTGTCATGTAAATATAAGCAGCAACTTGCCTTTTCAGTCGAATCTGACAACTATGGCTAGAATAACCTGCGCCGATTCCGATTTGGCTTTAGCTTAAGTTAGGGGTGAAGGTCAATGTTTAAGTCCCCTCACTACCTAAAGATTGTCGAATATATATCAATTAGTGCTGCAAGTATTAGCTTACTGGTTGCTGTAGCATCTAAAGAAATTTTTTTGGCTAGTATTTTAGTTTTAGTTGCCTTAGTTATCAATCTGATTAATCGCCTTCGTCCGGTTGCATCTCGTAGCAAACCTTCTGTATCAGTTAGGTTAGAAGATTTGGAACGAGAAATTGCTGAACTAAAAACAGAAGTTGCTCGCCTTTCTCACCAAATAACCGATACTGACGAAATACTCGTATCTCAACAAGCTACTCAGGAGCGATCGCCACAAACAAAAGCAGCAGCTACCCAACCAATATCTATCTCCCAACAACCTCCAAAGGCTCCTAAGTGGAATTGTATCCGTACTTTGAGAGAACATACTGACTCGGTGAGTTCTGTGGCTATCAGTCCCAACAGTCAGTTACTCGCCAGCGTCAGTTGGGACAAGACGATCGCGCTGTGGTCGCTAGATAAGGGTAATATAATTGATCGTCTCACCGGACATTCTCAGGGATTATTGACCGTTACTTTTGCGGGAAATTACTTGGCTACAGGGAGTTTTGACCAAACCATTAAACTGTGGGAAATCACGGAGAGGGAGCCAGATGAGCTAAGAATTACTTCGATCGATAAACTCACAGAGCATAATGGTTCTGTACGCTCGCTAGCAGTTACTCCCGACAATCAAACTATTATCAGCGGTAGTTACGATCGCACTATGAAGCAATGGCAGCTAGATAACCGCAGACTCCTCCGCAGTTGGAGGGATGAATCAGGAGCAGTAAGCGCGATCGCCATAACTCAGGATGGGAAAATAGTAGCCAGTGGTAGTAGCAGCGGTCGCATTACTCTTTGGCAATTAGATCGAGAGGAACCGCTGGACGTTCTTACAGATAATTTATCCTCAGTCGCATCTGTAGCCTTTAGTCCCGACGGAAAAACTCTAGCTATAGGTTGTGTTGATGGCACTATTAAATTGTGGCAACTGGATGCTCGAAGTGTTTTAAACCAAATTATCCACGCTCATTTGGGACAAGTGATGTCGGTAATTTTCAGCCAAGATGGTCAAACTTTAATTAGCGGTAGTGCTGACAGCACCATCAAAATTTGGCATTTAGATAGCGCTACGGAGTTAGCAGTGCTCCAGGATACGGATCAGTCTAACGAAGAGCACAGTGGGGTCATATCTCTTGCTCTCAGTCCTGACGAGCAATTACTCGCTGTTGGTCGAACTAGTGGGAATATTAACATTTGGCAGCAGTTTACTAATTAACTTAAGCTACGCGCTAAGAAGCGAGGCTTCACCCCGTTTCTTAGCATCCGCTTAGAATCCCTTCTTTTCAAAGGCGGGAAATGTCAATGATTTGCCCTAAGATCTCTTTCTCTACTAAATCTGGTGATTGTTCGCCATTAATAGTCAATAGCCGCCCTCTACGACCGTAATATTCCAGAATAGGAATAGTGCAATCTTGGAAATTTTCGATCCTGCGTTTAACAATCTCTGGTTGATCTTCTGCCAGCGATCGCTTCAGACAACGTTCCAACATCACCGACTCGCTCACTTGCAAGTAAATTGCCCAATTTAGCTTTTGTTCGAGCTCGTCGAGTAAAAAATCTAACTCCTCTGCTTGAAAAGCGGTACGCGGATAACCCTCCAATACCCAACCATTACTAACATCAGGCTCTAGCAGGCGCTGACGCATAAATTTAATCATTATTTCGTCAGGCACCCATTCTCCTTTCTCCACATAAGCCTTCGCCTTATTACCCAAATCGGTCCCTAAAGCCATCCCTTCTCGCAAAATCTTACCGGTAGAAATGCCTGGAATCTTGAAATTTTGACATAATCTTGCCGACTGCGTTCCTCTGCCCGCTCCAGGGCTGCCCAAAAGTATTAATCTCACAACTGTTAACTCCTATGCCTTCTTAGTTAAGAATTCCCCTAGCCAGGTTTTATGAAGCTAATGTTAACCAATTTGTTAATTTTTTTAACAAAACTAGTCTGTTTATTTGCATCTTAATGAAATACTAAGATTGAAAATCTGAACTCATAAGTTCGCAAATTTTGTAGAAGTCGATTCTACTTCGTAACATTTAGACCATAGAGCCGCAAAAGTCAATAGTATTAGGAGAAATTAACTTGACTTACTTAACATTACTCGTTTCTGGTTCCTTAGCTACAGTTCCTACCACCTTAGAGTGGAGTCCAAAGGTGGCAATAGTTATGGTTGTTTGTAATGTCCTAGCTATTGCTTTTGGCAAGTTGACGATCAAAATGCCCAGTGAAAAGCCAGGTTTACCTGCGCCAGCAATGTTTGGTGGCATGGGATTACCTGCACTATTGGGCACTACTAGTTTTGGTCATTTATTAGGAGCAGGCGCAATTTTAGGGTTGGCAAATCTTGGCGTTCTCTAAAGCATAATTCAGTCGCTTGTTACATACTTCTACGATGGTAGTGAAGTATATAGGGTTTGCTGAAACAGTTTTTCGGTGTAGATAGGAGTCAGGAGATAGAGTCGGAATTTGAGTTTAAGACCCCCACTGGATCTAGATGAGCGTGGCTTTTGATCACAAGGGGTTGAGTCTCATTTTGATAATTCCCTTCTACCTCCTGCCTCCTGTCTTCTTCAACGCCCCATTCATTACCCATAAGTATCAGAAGTCTTGCAGTGTGGCGAGTTTAATCTAAAATCTTGATAAATGAATGCTTTTGAGCCTTTTTTAACTAAACCATAATTACAGTTATAAAAATCTGGTCAAATCGAATTCTTCATCTGTAGATTGTTGCTTAAATCTTTCTTGAGATAAGATCAATAAAATTCTTTCTGTATAGTCTACCGCTCCCCGTAATTCATCCCGCAAGATTTCTAGACCACCGTTAGCATATTCTTCAAAAATTTGCAAGCGTTTTTCCTCATTTTCTGAGTCAAAAGTAGAGAGAATTTTAGGTTCTTTAGTTTCAGCGATCGCCAGTAATTTAATCGCCAGATCGTATCCCCGAGAAATAAATATTTCTAAGCTAATAGGAGCAGGTTCTTTAGTCGATATTGTCCCTAATGGTACTCGTTTTTTCCACCTAGCACCCAACGCCGCAGCAAAGGCGATCGCGTCAGCATAAGTCGAAAAAGGTCCGGTTGTTCCCCTAGAATTTACCAATTCTTGGACTAACTCAGCTTTATCCTTAGCAATCCTGATTCTGTTAGCAGGCATCTTGTCTAGTCTAGATTTATTTTTGGGCGATCATGAAGGGAGCCGTTAGTCTTCAGCGCACTAGGTGCCACTACACTTTGTGACTGTAAGCGCGATCGCAGTTCGCGCGTCCGTCTTTTGCTACGCAAAATTGACACTCCCAGGTTTTCGCTTCGCTAAAAACGTGGGATTCTTCCTTCATTATTTGTCAACCTTGGACTAAGGATTGAGGAGAAATTACAGGCAATACAGTTATATTTCACGAATCATTAGAGGGAATGCTTCAGAACGGCACTTGACTAAGGATTCTGTTCAACATAAACTTATCTGGTAGTCCCGACGGGATTTGAACCCGCGACTTCAGCTTGAGAGGCTGACGGCTTAAACCTAGCTTGCCCACGGGACTAGAAAATATCCACTCCACAAGTATTTAAACTTTCATTGACAAGTGATTATACATAGCAATCGATAATGTATCTTCATCTATGCCTTAATTCTATTTAATTTCAATATATATACTGTCACTAATTAAGATCTTGGTTAAAAATAAATAATTTTAATTAATATTTAATAAAACTAATCCTCTAAGCAAAAAAATCAATGAGTGAGACTTCCGCATCTGGAGCTAAGGAAAGCAAAACTAAGGATAACACTAGTTTTGAAACTACTAGAGATAAATCAGATAAATCGATCGCCAAAGAAGCAA
Source organism: Prochloraceae cyanobacterium (assembly GCA_051439565.1). Classification (GTDB taxonomy): domain Bacteria; phylum Cyanobacteriota; class Cyanobacteriia; order Cyanobacteriales; family JBFRWL01; genus JBFRWL01. The sequence goes on along the minus strand of JBFRWL010000234.1, from coordinate 12,259 downwards.
CTGTACTACCTCCGGTCGTTCCTAAGTTCGCTGCTACCCAACAGCAAACAACAAAATTTAAGCGGTTAACTGAACTTAGACAACAAGATAGAAAAAAATTAATAACAAATCAACTCAAGTTAAAAGTAGAATCTTTAGATGCTGACGAGGAACAACAACTAAAATCAAATTTAAAAACTAAAGTCATAGCTATAGCGATCGCTGTGGGGATACTTCCACTACTGGCGGTGGGAACTACCTGGTACCTTGGCAACCTGTCCCTAGATCGGGCTACTGAAACCAGAGAAGGAGAGGCCCTCAAAACAGTAAATATTCCACGGTTACAAGCAGAGGAACTGATAATTCTAATTGGGACTGGAGCAGCAGCAATACTAGCAGGGGCGCTGGCTGCGTTTTGGGCAAGTCGGACTATTTATTCAGCTAGCCTCGCTGCGGCAACTGCTACTGCTGAAAAATATAGACAAGAAAGGGGGGAACGCACTCAGTTATTTACAGAGGCTATCTACCGCATTCGTGCCTCTCTTAACCAGGAAGATATTCTCAGAGCTACTGTTGAAGAAGCCCGCCTAGCGATCGGGGCCGATCGCGTACTAGTCTACAGTCTTGACGAACAATCTCGGGGCATGATGATTGCCGAATCGGTCGATCCCAAATTTCCCAGAGCCTTAGGAGCCCTGATCGACGACCCTTGCTTTAGTGCTACCTATATGGAGAAATACCAAAATGGGCGCGTCCAAGCTGTTGATAACATCGACGAAGCTAATCTGACCCCCTGTCACCTCCAGCAACTCGAACCCTTTGCGGTCAAAGCCAATCTAGTTGTCCCCTTGATGAATGAAGGCAAGCTAATCGGTTTACTGATTGCCCATCATTGCTCGGGACCTCATGCTTGGCAACAGGCTGAAATTGACTTATTCGTCCAGCTCGCTACTCAGGCAGGCTTTGCCCTGGATAACGCTAAGCTGTTAGCAGAATCTGCTAATCTTCAACAACGAGTAGAGGCTGAAATTAAATGGAAAGGGTATTTAAAGGATGCTACTAAGCACCTGTACGAATCTCTCGACGAAGAAGAGATACTCAAGGCAGGTGTAGAAGAAGCTCGCCGAGTCTTGGAGTGCGATCGAGTGGTGGTTTACAGCGTCGATCGGCAATCCCAAGGAGTAATTATCGCCGAATCAGTGGCAGCTGGTTGGCCGCGAATTTTAGGAAGGAAGATCGAAGATCCCTGTTTTGAAGCCAAGTATATCCAAAAATACGAAAATGGTCGAGTTAGGGCGATCAATAACATCTACGAAGCTGGAATGACTCAGTGATATATCGCTCAACTCGAAACTATTGCCGTGAAAGCTAATTTAGTCGCCCCTGTGGTCAGGGAAGGCAAGTTACTGGGCTTATTAGTTGCCCATCAGTGCTCCGAAGCTAGGGTTTGGCAACAATTAGAAATCAAGTGGTTAGAGCAATTAGCGCTCCAATTAGGATTTGCCCTCGACAACGCCACACTAGTAGGAAGAGTGTCTCAAATATCTCAGGAAGCAGAAGCAGAAGCTCAAAAGCACCGTCAAGAACAACAAGCAGTAATTAAGTGGAAAGAGTACTTAAAGGACGCTACTCAGCACCTATACGAATCTCTCGAGGAGGAAGAGATACTCAAAGCAAGTGTGGAAGAAGCTCGCCGAGTTTTGGAATGCGATCGAGTGGTAGTTTACAGCGTCGATCGCAAATCCCAAGGGATCATTATCTCCGAATCGGTAGCACCTGGTTGGCCGCGAGTCTTAGGAAGAAAGATCGAAGATCCCTGTTTTGAAGCCAAGTACATCCAAAAATACGAAAATGGTCGAGTCAGGGCGATCGACAACATCTATGAAGCTGGAATGAGCCAGTGTTACATCGAGCAACTCGAAACTATTGCCGTCAAAGCTAATTTAGTCGCCCCTGTAGTCAAGGAAGGCAAGCTACTAGGCTTATTAGTTGCCCATCAGTGCTCGGAAGCTCGAGTTTGGCAACAGTTAGAAATCAATTGGTTGGAGCAATTAGCGATTCAATTAGGCTTTGCCCTCGACAACGCCACACTAGTAGGACGGGTAGCTCAAATATCCCAGGAAGCTGAAGCAGAAGCGCAAAAGCATCGTCAAGAACAACAAGCCCTCCAGCATCAAATTGTTAAACTAATTAAGGATAGCCAAGCAGCTCTCAAAAGTTTTGAGAGCAAAACTTTGCGTCAATCAGATTCCGTAATGTCAGTTCTTGAGGGAATTCAAGCAGTGGCTGACTCTGCCAGGAGTTTAGCTGGTAGCACTCAACAAATAGAACTCCAACTCCAGCAAACCAGTAAAACAGTAGAAGCTGGATATGAAAGCGCCAATAGGACTGTAGATGACATTTCTCGCATTCAAGAAACCTTGATAGAAGCTGTAGAAAAGGTCAAGCATCTGAGTGAATCTTCACAACAAATTTCCCAGGCAATGAGCCTGATTAAGGATTTGGCAGCGCAAATGAATCAACAAGCTCTCAATACAACTATTGAAGCGGGTCGCAAAGCAGATGTTGCTCAAGAGTCTGTTGTTTCCTTGGCTGAGACAGTGCGCTTCTCAACTCAGCAACTAACTGCGGCAACAGCGGAAGTAGAACCCCTGATCAGGACAATGCAAACAGAAGCTAATGAACTAGTTGCTGTGATGGAAGCTAAAACAGAAAAAGCGAGCGGCGAGACTGACTCGATCGAGGAAACTCGACAAAAACTCAATCAAATTGCCGCTATCAGTGCCAAGATGAGTGGATTAGTCAACAAAATAGCCCACGCTGCCGCCCAGCAAACACAAACTTCAGCCGCTGCCAGAAAATCTATTCTAGAAGCTGCCAGCCTTGCTAGCAAGACTTCAGAAGCATCTGCAGTAGTAACCGAGTCTTGGCAAAAGTTAGCGGCAGTTGTCCAAGATATCTAGTCTGATGCCGATAGGTTTGACAAAAGATGACCCCTTTGGGGAATTCAAAATTCAAACATTTTGAATTGGTTTATTTTGAATTCGGAGTGCAGCGACGTGACCCTCTCCCCCAATCATGACGAGCAAGCTTACCAACTTTTTATTCAAGAAACTCTAGAATGCTTAGAAAAGATCGAGCAGATCTTGCTTAATCTCCAGCAAGACTTTAGTGTCCCTAAAATTCGGGAGCTGGTCCGTGCTGCTCATACAATCAAAGGGGGAGCGGCTCAGGTTAATTTAACTGACATTCAAACCCTGGCCGATCGTCTCGAGAAAATTTTTCGTTCCCTAAGTCAGGAGAAATTTGAGACTGACTGGGAGTTATTAGAGCTACTTATGCAAGCTTATGAGTTGCTGCGGCTATCTCTACTTAATCAAATCCACGGCGACAACCACAATGGGTCTGATAATCTAACCAAAGCAGAACCAGTTTTTACTCAACTGGAGGCTAAACTCCAGCAAAACTTAATCATAGAAAACGACATTTCTACAACCACTCTACTAGGAGATGACGTTAAGGAGTTAATTTTTAATACAGAGATAGCCGAGGCTCTAGAATATCTGGAGAATGTCTTAGCCAACTCCTCAGCTGAGGAATTATTACCACAGCTTCAAAAGCATATAGCAATATTTTTGGATGTGGGCGAACTTCTAGAGATGTCTGAGTTTGTCGCTATTGCCAAAACTACTCTAGCTAGTTTAAAAGCAAGTCCTCAGGCAGCTGAAAAGATAGGTCAGCTAGCCTTAGCTGGTTTTCGTGCTGCAACTGAGAAGTGCTTGCAAGAAAATTATTCTAGCGACACTCCAGCAGAGCAATTCTTGGCAGTAGATTCTAGGATTAACGAGGAGCCAACTAATTCTTCTCTAGAGGATATTTTTGCTGAGTTTGTTTCTTCTCAAGATGCGAACATTTTGCCTGAAAATGGCTCGATGCCAGTCACCTCTATGGCCGCACCCTCTCCAGTACAGCCTCCAGAAGCAGTTAGGGAGAATCGAGCCAAATTAATCGAGCTACCTGAGTTCTCCGCTGTAATTGCCACAGAAAACCCCACAGATACGGAGTTAGCCAATCTACTTCCAGACAGAAAGCTTAAGCTCAAGACCTCTAAGTTAATGGTCTGGCAAGCAGATTTGACTATTCTTGTCTTGCCTTACAACAGGATCGAAGATAATTTGAGTGCCGACTCCGAGCGAATTATCTACTCAAATCAGCAGCGGTTTTTGTATTGGCGCGGACAAATGATTCGAGTCTATCAACTGTCGGAATTGCTGAGCTACAACTATCCGCTCTCACAGACCCATCCTAGCCAAGTTTCTAGGGGCATTTTCTCTGAAAAAAATAGGATAGTCTCAAGATTAGTAATCAGAGAAGGTGAGCTTCTGTTTGCCTTAGAATCACCAATCGATCGCCTAGTCACAGAGTCAGAACTGGCGATCGAACCTTTTGGTAGTGCTCTTGCTGCTCCCCAATATATCTATGGTTGTACGATTTTGGCAGACGAACTGGCATTACCGACGATCGATCTTATCGCCTTAGTCTACCAATTTTTTGATCATAGCAACCAACCTTCCACTCCTACTCAATTATTGGATGCACCAGAAACTGAGACCATCGCTAGCACAGTAGCTCATACAACTAGCTCATCAAATGTAACTGACAAAGTTCCTACTGTTCTCATAGTTGATGATTCCCTCAGTTGGCGACATAGCTTATCTGTGACTCTACAGAAAGCAGGTTACCAAGTCTTGCAGGCACAGGATGGACGAGAAGGGATCGAACAGCTACAGCAAAATTCAACCATTCAACTGGTCATTAGTGACGTTGAAATGCCCAGGCTTAATGGTTTTGGCTTTCTTAGTTATTGTCGCAAAGATCCATTACTGTCAAAAGTGCCAGTGATTCTGCTCAGTACTTGCAACAGCAAGCAGCATCTACAACTAGCAAAATATTTGGGAGCCACTGCCTACTTTACCAAGCCTTACCAAGAATTAGAGTTTTTAGCCTCTATTCAAACTATTCTTAGCTCTAGAGTATCGGTTTCTGGTGGAGAGAGGGGAAGAGAATGAAATCTATCTATCTTGTAATTGTGAGGAGAAGATTTCAATTCTGCAAAATATTCGCAATATGAGGTGAGTCCGATGGGGATTTTTCGAGAAAGGTGAATAACCGCGATCGTGCCTTTACTTAGAGAATTAGCATCAAATATCCATGCTTCTGAATGTTTATTAGTTGAAACAATCGCAAAAATATAGCCGGAATCTTCAGGAATAAATTGAATAGTATTTAAAAGATATCCATCAGGAAAAACGTAAAAGTCTAATAGCTGTTTGCCTAACTCGGACAAAGGAGTTGAGGGATTTTGTTTGAGTTCTATCTGTATCTTTTGACTGAATTTATTCCAATTAATATTAAGTGGTATTTTAGCTAGCACTGAAGGAAGATTGTATTCGGGTAGTTGCTTGTCAGCGCTGATAATTCGGTTAGAGTCGTTACGAAAACTTTGATATTGACGGCGGCAAATGAATTCTCGATCGTAGCCGAGATAACCTTGATAGATAGCAAAGTAACCAGACTTGGTAAATTTTTCGCGTGGATCGGCAGTGTGAACAGTAGCCGAAAACCAACCTGGATGAATAAAAACTTCTTCTTCTTCTATTTTTTTAGCATCGGAAATAATTACTTTACGCAGTACTCCAGGATGGAAGCCAAAAAGCCAAGGCTTACCCCAATATGAAGATGGGTAGCTCTCGCCATTAATTTCTTTAACGTCGTTTTCTTGTATAGTTTCGCTATAGCTAGTTGTCGCTTGTTGGATGGCAATGAGAGTAATTTTGTTATCTACAGGATAATAATTGCATAAAAAATCGTGACTCGTGCCAGATAAGGTTAACCGCCGCGACGGAACGCTGGCTTTGTCTTGTGTTAATGAGGAGCGATCGACAATATAAATATCGGTGTCGGTGGTGGGATTAGCTGTTGGAGAAGTTTTTAAGCCTAGCAATGTTGGCAATCCCACTTGCCAAGGTATGTCGGGAATGGCAATAAATTTTTCAGTGGCGATCGTCACTTGGGGACTGCCATCTAAAATAGTTCCCTCTAGCTTCCATTTTTTTAACTCACTTTTTCCATCCCACTTGATAATATAAGGATCGCTTTGGAAAGAGGTTCTATATCTATCTATATAAGGCGAAGCTTTTAATTGGCAGCTGATTAGTTCCTTGGTGATTCGATCGTAAAATGGTCGCGCTGTGTTGGCTACGACAGGAAACCAAGGGATTGGTAAAGAGATAACTTGTTCGTCAAAGTATCCTACCGGATTAATCGTTTCGAGGCTAAGTGGATCTATCTCCCAGTAGCGTCCGATATTTCCAGCGACGATCGCTCGTCCGTCCAGATTGACGATCGCCTTATGCGCTTTAAAAATTGTTGTTGTTTCGTTTCCCGCGACAGTGAAAACGTAACCAGATAAATTTTCTGGCAAACTGCCTTGAGTAATTTTTGTACTGAAAAAGCTAGTTGACATTTTCGTATTTTTATACCAATTTCAAAAAATACTGCTACACATCAATTCTGGAGAATCTGTTGCCTGTTGCTTCCTGTTCCCTTACCTAACCGAAGTGTAGCAATCTTCAACTAAATTGGTATTATTTATTTGTGAGTCTTGTTTGGATCTTTTCCGCCAATACCCAAGCCAATTAAAGTTTATAAATCAGTCAAAAACTGCCGCATAAGTGACGAGTCGTTCTAGTTTTGGCCGTCCAAAGCGTTCCCAAGCATTGCCTCCTCGTAAAAATAGTTCCATCCAACGAACCTTGTTGCCGTCACTTTTTTGCCAACCAGAACTACCTGGAGCAAAGGCTAAATTTCCTTCAGACACTTGGAAACTACCGTCGCAATAAATTGCATCGCTAACTACATCACCAATACGAACTACCACTTTGGTAGATGGTTCCAGGCAAACACTCTGTGCGGGAATAGTTGTTTTGATATTACCGTAGCCGTCAACCCATACTACTCGATTAGTGGGCAGATCGGGAATTCGATCGGGGTCGATCATTTCTCCTAAAAGGCTACAATCGCCTTTCACTAAAGCCGCTATTGCTGGCGGAAAGATATCGCGAGAGCGAAATTGGGAACCTCGCCGTGATACTTTAACTCCATGAAAAAGTACTGCCTCTTGTTTAATAAACGAGAGAGTATAACTAGCTAGTACTCCTATCACCAGTACGTTATTAGGAAGCTTGGCATAAGTTAGTTCCTCACCTTCATTATCTAGTCGTGCTTGAGAATTATCTTGGCGCGGAGCACAGTTATGATAAATTAAACGCTCATTTGGTCCGGGGTTGAGACCGAGTTGAGCAATCCAGAAGCCAGTAGCTAGAGTACTAAAAGCAGGAACGCTGAGACAATTAATCTGAGCCGAAGGTAGTTCTCGCAAAAGACGTTGCCTTACCTCAGCAAAGGCTGGATCTCCAGTTCCGTAGTCGGCAATTAAGTCGATCAACATAAGAAGGCAAAGGTTATCCTAGAAAACTTTTCCGATCGGGGAAATTTAGTATATTTAATTTTGACCTATTAAACAAGTCGCTGTCTTTGAGCCTCATACAATAATAAAGCAGCAGCGATCGCGGCGTTCAAGGATTCTACTCCTTTAGCCAAAGGAATTTTTACCTGTCGATCCGCCACAGAGATTAACTCCTGCGACAGTCCCGCACCTTCATTACCCAACAAAATTAAGCTAGGACGAGTAAAATCGACTTCCCAGTAGGTCAAAGATGCTTGGGGTAAGGTAGCTATTACCTGTCCTCCCTGCGCCTGATAATCTTTAACTACTGTTAATAAATTGGCAGTAACTGCCATTGGTAATTTAAACCACTCCCCTGCTGACGATCGCAATACTTTAGGATTATCTAGATCCACGCTATCTGCACTCAACCACAAACCATCGGCATCGGCAGCAGTTGCAGTGCGAATAATTGTCCCTAAATTCCCTGGATCTTGCAATCTTTCCAACACTAATCCCAACTGGATGTTATTTAGGTATGTTGGCAGGGTTTGCTGTGGTGCAGTTGCTACCACCCCGTCAGGATGAACTGTGGTGGCGATCGAGCTCAGGATCTCTGGAGTAACTACTTCTGCACGTTGACATCGACTAGAAGCATGCTCCCATAGCTGTGGGTGACTTTCTTGCCAAGCAGGAGTACAACAGACAGTTACTAGCGAGTAATTTACTCCACAAGCTGATTCGAGTAAGTGGGTTCCTTCTAATAAGATTAAATTCTGCTTGCGTCTCTCCTTGACACGATGCAGTTTGCGCATCTGTTTGACCAAAGGATTCTGAACACTGGTAATCATTAATACTGGTCATTTGTTAATAACAACAAAGGACAAATTTTTATGCGGAACTCGGGACTTGAACCCGAAAGTCCTTGCGGACACTAGAACCTGAATCTAGCGCGTCTACCAATTCCGCCAGTTCCGCGGGAGCTTAACTTTAACACACAAATAACTATTGTTACTTAATTACTCAAAATAGTCAAGAATAAGGTGATAAATTAACTTTTTTTAACAAAAATTAGCGATAAACTTTAATTAACTCAAAATATCTATGGGAACTAACTATAGACATTTTCTATCTTTCAGTTAAAATCGAAACCAAATTTGGCAAAAATTTGACAACAAGATTCTACTGATTTTGGAGGGTAGAGCTATCAATCTCCATAATAACTCAACAACTAACCCCACTGTGACTCAGACAGACGAACCCGTTCTCGAAATTTGGGGTCGAGCTTCTCTAGCTGGAGAGGTCAAAATTAGTGGGGCAAAAAATTCTGCCTTAGCAATTATGGCAGGAACTTTACTGTGCCCTCAAGATTGCCGCATTCGCAATATTCCCTCTTTGGTAGACATAACGCGGATGAGCCAGGTTTTAACGGCTTTGGGCGTAAAATTAACAAGACAGGGGGACATTTTAGACATCGATGCTCGGAATATTAGCGCTTCAGAAGCGCCTTACGATGTAGTTTCCAAGCTAAGAGCTAGTTTTTTTGTTATCGGGCCACTTTTAACTAGATTAGGAGTGGCTAGAGTTCCTCTACCAGGAGGGTGCGCTATTGGTGCTAGACCCGTGGATCTCCACGTCAGAGGTCTGCAAGCTTTGGGAGCAGAGGTTACGATTGAGTCTGGCATAGTTGATGCTCGTGTCAAAGGAAAAAGTGGGAGGTTAAAGGGAGCCAAAATTTATCTGGACTATCCTAGTGTCGGCGCTACTGAAACCTTAGTAATGGCAGCAACGCTAGCAGAAGGAGAAACCAGAATTGAAAATGCTGCTTGCGAACCAGAAGTAATTGACCTGGCTAATTTTTGTCAGGCACTGGGAGCAAAAATTCAAGGTGCTGGTACTCAGACAATTATCATTTCCGGGGTCGATCGCTTGCATTCTACCGATTATCCAATTATTCCCGATCGCATAGAAACAGGAACTTTCCTAGTAGCTGGAGCCATTACTCACTCAGAATTAGTGCTTTCGCCTGTCTGTCCAGAACACTTAAGTGCTGTTATCGCTAAGCTCAATGCGATCGGACCCAAAGTAATTGTCGAAGCTGCCGATCGAATGCGTATTGTTCCCGGAGATTTACGAGCCATAGATATAGAAACTTTGCCTTTTCCCGGGTTTCCTACCGATTTGCAGGCTCAGTTTATGGCACTGCTAGCTATTAGTGAAGGAAACAGCTTAATTAGCGAAACAGTGTTTGAAAACCGACTGCGTCACGTAGCAGAATTCAATCGCATGGGCGCAAATATTCGCGTTAAAGGCAAGCATGCCATTGTGCGCGGCGTACCTTTCCTGTCGGGAGCGCCAGTGCAAGCAACCGATTTGCGTGCCTCAGCAGCGCTAGTTCTAGCAGGTTTAGCAGCCGAAGGAAAAACAATCGTTCGGGGACTACATCACCTAGACCGAGGCTATGAAAACCTAGAAGACAAACTACGCCATCTCGGAGCTAAGCTCCAGCGAGTCTCGCCGTGATATACTCCTACACTGATACTGAAGTATATAGTGTAGGCTTATTACCAACTCTAGCTATAGCGATCTTAAATTATTTGTGAACAGAGAACGCGAAGGAACGGTGAAGTAAAGAGTAACGAGTTTTTCCCTAACACCTAAGACCTTTGTTTACCAGTCAGTTCACGAATCAAATCCGATCGCTATATTGCGTGAGATAAGCGTATAATTTCTGGGAGCGTTTGTGCATCTTCAAAACACAATCCTTTAAATTCTGAATTGTCTAGTTCACTCACATTCTTTCGAGCTGGCAAAAAGCACGTAGAGAACAGAAGATATGAGTGAGAATAGCTTGGGTATTCCTGACAAAAAATTTACTAATGTTACAGACTTGTTTGAGAAAACTTCTGGATAGAATTCAATCCCCCAATGACTCGAAAATATTCTCTTAAATTCAATCCTTGTGGTTTCTTCTAATCGTTCTCGTTCGCTGAAAAATAAAGCCTAGTAATGTGTCTTTCCCTGTGGCAATTCTCGCTTGAATATCTTAACTTGCTCGAAGCTTTTAAAAAATACTACTAAACCATCATCACTATCGTGGGAAATATGGAAGATTTCCGCTAGTCGATTACAACCAGCATATTTAGCTACGGCGATCGCCGTAGCCGCGCTTTCAGCGACCAGAAAACCTTTGTAAATATTCAGGTTACAATAAATAATCTTTTTTGGCTAGATTCCGGTAGGTTCTTGGTTGGGGAGCTAATCTTTCTTTGGATGGTTCGTATAGAGAATCTATAATTTGTTCACTTTATTAACCGATGGGGAAATTCAAAGTTCTCAGTCAACATGAAGTTTGTTTCAAGCTGTAGATCTATTCTACTTGAGGCTTGTGCAAGGGTTTTTGGGTACTTTAACCACTTTTCTCGAATTTGGCTACATTGTTTCGGGGCTAAAATTCAGATAGGGCAAGATTTTCAAGGTTGCGCAGCAAGCCCTAAATAAATATACACCGTAAGTTTATAATGCGGGTTGATTAGAGAATGATTTCACCACTATATACGTTACACTACAAACCATCTGAGATGTTTGGGGGAGGAGGAAAACTGGCTTCGACGCTCAAAAAGTTAGTCAACTCTCTCTCGTTTCCGCGCTCTCGGTTGTGGCAACCTCAGGGCAATCGTCAGGCCGCAGAGACAATTCATTCTTATCTCACGGAGTGTGGTTACGAGGTCTCCCGAAATAGCAAATATGAAAATATAGTCGCACTGCCCAAGAATTTTCGAGGCGATAATCCACTCACTCTGGTCGGTGCCCATTATGATACTTCATTTTTAACCAATGGGGCTGATGACAATGCCAGCGCCATAGCCGTGATGTTAGTAACTGCGAAGCAGTGTACTAGTTCTGATGTGGCCTTTGTTGCTTTCAATGCTGAAGAAGAGTGGCCGGGGTTCAAGGGGAGCTCTGCCTTCGTGCGATGGTGCCAGGCGAAGAGAATTGACATCAAAGTGGCCCACGTACTGGAAATGGTGGGGTACTGCGATCATTCCGAAGGCTCTCAAAGGCGCCCAATAATGCTTCCCGTTCGCATCCCTAGTACCGGTAATTTCCTTGGTCTAGTAGCAGGCTCGGACTCCATGGGGCAATTGGTTGGTACTGTCGAAATCGCCAGAGCTGAAAAAGTCAAGCTGCCTTTAGTGGGATTGGGATGTCGCTTTGGTGTAGAGAAGTTTCTTCCCTTTCTACTCAGAAGTGATCATGTACCGTTTTGGTATGCCAATCTGCCAGCGATTATGTGGACGGATACGGCTAACTATAGAAATCCTCACTACCATCGGATGTCTGATTTACCGGACACTCTCGACTACAGCTTCATGGAACAAGTAGCGCTACTTCTGATTGCGGTTCTTGCTCATTCGTAAATCTTTATCATGCCTCGCCGGGAATAGCCCTTCCATCAAGAAATGGGAGGGGATGAAAGGCGAGACCACCTGGTCTTTTTAAATCACAATGACTTCACCGACAAGGTTGTAGGTGATAGGGAAATATTGTGGAATAGCCAGATGGAAATACGCCGCGCTTACAAGTTTGAATTAAAACCAGGAGTTCGAGAACGCATCCTTTTTGCTCAATTTGCCGGGTGTTGCCGCTTGGTTTGGAATAAGGCGCTTGGACTTCAAAAAGAACTTCTCGAAAAGAAAGAGAAGCTTCTTTCCTACACCAAACTTGCCAAAGAGTTAGTTGCCTGGAAACAAGAACTTCCTTTTCTCAAAG
>JBFRWL010000233.1:0-2638 GCA_051439565.1 Prochloraceae cyanobacterium | reverse complement strand
GATTGGAGAGACGTGGGTGGAGCTAGGAAACATTCACATGCCAGTTTTGAATCTTTACGCCGAGAAAGATCATCTCGTACCACCGCAATCCTCTTTAGCACTCCAGAAGTACGTCGGCAGCGAAGATTATACAGTACAATCTTTCCCGGTAGGTCATATCGGCATGTATGTCAGCAGTAAGGTGCAGCGGGATTTACCTCCTACTCTTGCCAATTGGCTGAAGGAACGAGCTAGTTAGAAGAATGATTGAGCATTTCTTTCACCATTAATTGCTCCAATATCCTGGGCGCGAGAAGCGTGAAACTTCTCGCATTTCCAGCTAAATACCTGACACCAATTTCAAAAAATACTGCTACACATCAATTCTGGAGAATCTGTTGCCTGTTGCCTGTTCCCTGTTCCCTTTCCTCACCGAAGTGTAGCAAGCTTAAACGAAATTGGTATGACTAAGACTTATGCACTTGACGGGTTAACAACCTCGCTAGACTAAGTTGCTCGCCAGAATAATCAATGGTGAAAAGAACCTGCTTTACAAATAATAATAAATCTAGTTAAAAACGCTAACAAATTACTGATTATTTGATATTTTCTGCCCGCATCAACCTAAAATAAAAATGGAAGTAGTTGAGAAAATGTTTTCAACAATCAACTAGTTAACTAATGATTGGAAGACAATTATCGATTTATTTGTCTAGGAAATACCCTAATCATCTACCCCTTCAAGCAGTGAATTAAGTAGTCGGACATAAATAAACAGGACTGTGTAAACAATTGTAAATAAACCTTTAACTCTACTCCTGCTCATCGCGCCTCTGCCTCCTGCCTTGTCTCAACGATAACTTTTATTTTTGTCCAGGTACTTAGTAGCCAAAAAATCCTACTCAAACTTTCATTTCCGCCTCGCAATAAAGAGGGAATTGAATCACTGTAAATTTACCCAAAAATGGGAGATAAAACTAGAGTTTCCCTGCCGATTTAGCGAAACTTGAACAACTTATTGCTCAAAAATCGGTTCGCGAAATACATAACATAATTCAATTATTCAATTGGGAATCACAAGAGGTAAATATATTATGCTGACTACAGCAATTTTTCCGGCTCGTTATGTTCAAGGAGATGGAGCGATCGCAAGTTTGGGAGAAGAATTAGAACGTTTGGGAAGCAAAGCTTTAGCTATTATCGATCCTTACGTCTTTTCCCAACTTAATCTTAATTTAGAAGAAATCACCAAAGGTAAAGTTGAGATTATTCCTGAACGCTTTGGCGGTGAATGCTCCGATGAAGAGATTGCTCATTTTGTCGCCTCGGGTCAAGCCAAAAAAGTCGAACTGGTAGTAGGTATTGGTGGCGGCAAAACACTCGACACCGCTAAAGCTGTTGGCTACGAGCTGAAAATCCCGGTAGCTATTTTACCTACCATCGCTTCTACTGATGCTCCCTGTAGTGCTTTAGCAGTTATCTACACACCATCAGGACAATTTAAGAGATATCTGTTGCTACCACGTAACCCAGATTTAGTATTGGTAGATACCGGAATTATCGCCCGTGCTCCGGTTCGCTTTCTCATTTCTGGTATGGGGGATGCTCTAGCCACTTGGTTTGAAGCCGAAGACTGTCAGCGTCAAGGCAGTGCGAATATGACTGGTCGGATAGGACCGATGACCGCCTTTAGTCTCGCACGTTTGTGTTACGATACACTTTTGGCTGACGGAGTCCAAGCTAAAACTGCCTGCGAGCAGCAAGTAGTTACTCCCGCACTCGAACGAATCGTCGAAGCCAATACTCTACTGAGCGGACTGGGCTTTGAGAGTGGAGGATTAGCAGCAGCTCACGCTATTCACAACGGCTTGACCGTACTGGAAGAAACCCATAAGTTTTGGCATGGGGAGAAAGTAGCGATCGGTCTTTTAGCCATGCTCATTTTGACAGGTCGTAATAGTCAAGTTATTGATGAAGTTTACCAGTTCTGTGAATCTGTAGGATTACCGACTACTCTCGGAGATATTGGACTAGAAGAAGTGAGTCAAGAGCGCCTGATGCTGGTAGCCGAACGGGCATGTGCTGTCGGCGAAACAATTCACAACGAGCCCTATGAAGTTACTCCACAGCACGTACTAGCAGCACTGCTCACTGCTGATGCGGAAGGAAAACGCAGAAAAACTGTTCCGGTTTAGATTGGGGATTTGGGAAGAAATCTGAACAATCTAAAATCTTGGCTCCCAAATCAGTAGGTAAGCTCTAGGAGTCAAGCCACAAGGGGATGTCATCAGCACGACACCCCCAATTTCTCTGCACTAGAGCCTACTCAAATAGCAGGTTGGATAATACATTACAACTGGATTGAGTTGTAGTATTTTTTTTCTGCTTCTAGTTGGCGAATCAGCTTGTCATCACCTTTGAGCAGAGCGACTTGCCAACGATGTTCTAAACTTTTCAGAATGTTAGCGCGATGGGTTTGAACAACTTTCTGAAAACGTTGTTGACTATTTGTTTTCATCAGATTCCTCTCCTTGCACTAGAGTCAGTTGAGCCCCACTTCCGATGCTGCTCTGTGCAACATCGATTGAATGCGTTTTTGCCGTTGAGCGCGACTCATGCTCATTAACCAACGCGCTTGTGCAGAGATTGACCTGCTTGG
>JBFRWL010000232.1:0-3094 GCA_051439565.1 Prochloraceae cyanobacterium | reverse complement strand
AAATAATCACTCGCGATTCATGAGGGGCTGTGGGCGGAACTATTTCCGCCCTCAGCCCCGTCCCACACTGACACTATCGTGGTACAGATCTGGGGTTTCTCGCCGGACAAGCTAAAAGTAAAATTGTAATTAGCCTTACTACAAAAACCAAGCTGTCAAAAATGGTAGAACAATTAGCGATCGCCACCTACAGATTAACCAAACAATTCGAGCGACACGTAGCTGTCAATGAAGTAGAATTAGAGGTGCAAAGTGGCGAAGTATATGGATTAATTGGTCCTAATGGAGCCGGAAAAACTACTCTGCTGCGAATGTTAGCCGCCGCTGAAGAACCAACTGCTGGCGAAATTCATCTTTATGGCGATCGCCTACTCCGAGATGACAGTAATCCTCGGCTCAAGCAGCGCTTAGGTTATCTCCCCGATGACTTTCCCCTCTACGATGACTTAACCGTTTGGAACTACCTAGACTATTTTGCCAGACTTTATCGCTTAAGGGGACAGCATCGCCGCCGTCGCTTGCAAGAAGTTCTCGAATTAGTGCAGCTAACCACCAAGCGTCACAGTCTCATTTCTACCCTCTCGCGAGGGATGAAACAAAGGTTAGGTTTAGCTCGTACCATTATTCACGAACCAATTTTACTACTCTTAGACGAACCTGTTTCTGGTTTAGATCCGATCGCCAGAATGCAGTTTCGAGAAATTATCAAAGCTTTGCAAGCAGCGGGAATGACTATTATTATTTCTTCCCACGTTCTCAGTGACTTGGCAGAACTTTGCACCTCAGTGGGCATAATGGAACTAGGCTATTTAGTCGAAAGTGCTTCCCTGAAAGATTTGTACCAGCGTCTTAGCCGTCAGCAGATTATTATCTCGACTTTAGGAGATCTAGGAGCCTTGCAAGGGGAATTAAAAAATAATCCCTTAGCAGAAACATGGGAGGTACTACCGCAGGGTGGAAGTTTGCGGGTCAACTTTGCTGGTAATCCTAAAGATAGCGCTCAATTGTTGCGATCGCTAGTTGAAGCGGGAATTCCTCTGACAGAATTTCACTGTACCCGCGAGGACTTAGAAACTATTTTTCTCAAACTAGGTCATAAACAGGCATCTTGATCTAATCGATCTTCGCTGATCTCAATAACCAATAAAAACTATTGCCATTAAGTCAAAGAAACTCATGTTAACAACAACTAAAAATAGACTCAATCCCTGGTTAGATAAGTTAGGTGATTGGAATCCCCAATTGTTTCGAGAACTCAAAGGAAGACTGAAATCTCGCAATATCACGATCGCCTTGGTAACCTCTGCGATCGGTCAAATAATCCTGTATCTATTTTTCGAGGGTGCCCTACCTTTGACTGACACTGCTAGATACAACCGCTACTGTACTGGCTATGGTTACAGTAGATATTCTTCACCTCAATGTCTTCTAGACTCCCTAGGGAACTTAGAGATAAATTGGCAATTGTGGTGGCTAGATATTTATCTGTCGATTAGTATTATTGCCATCTTTGCTTTATTAGTGCTTGGGACTTATATGCTCGTCGGTGACATATCCAAAGAAGAAAGTCGCGGTACTCTTGACTTTATTCGCCTCAGTCCCCAATCTGCCCAAAGTATTTTAACGGGCAAGATGCTAGGAGTACCAATCCTACTTTATCTTTTTGCTGCCGCTGCCTTGCCTCTGCATTTTGTAGCTGGGTTAAGCGCTGGTATCCCTTTGACTCTCGTTTTGGCATTCTATCTCGTTCTTGCTGCTAGCTGCGCTTTCTTTTATAGTGTGGCACTTCTTTTTGGGTTAATTAACTTAGGAGAACAACAAAATAAGTCTAAACCTATATCGGGTAGTATCCTAGTACTGCTTTTTTTGTTGCTAGCGCCAGCATATGTCGCTTCAATCTATTCAAGTTTTACGGGCAATGCTACAAGTTGGTTGGGTTTGTTTTACCCTGGCATAGTGCTGTCTTATCTAATTGAAAGCGCTTCCTTGGCTGCTAGAACCTCCTTCGATTACCATCAATTTTTAGACAATTTACTCTTTTACGGACTACCTTTCTGGGTCAAGGCGTGGAGTGGTATTGGCTTGATCTTACTTAACTATGGTTTGTGGACTTACTGGATCTGGCAAGGATTAAAGCGTCGCTTCCATAACCCAATTAATACTCTCTTGAGCAAAAAACACAGTTACTGGATTTCAGGTAGCTTTGTCGCGATCGCTGTGGGATTTACTGTGCAATCTAGAGAAATAGGTTTTCTGTTTGCTAACTATATTATTCTGCAATTGTTGCTAGTGATTCTATTTCTAGGTTTAATTGCAGCCTTAAGTCCCCACCGACAAACTTTACAAGATTGGGCGCGTTATCGCCATCAAGCTGGTGGTAATAGTCGCAGTCTCATCAAAGATTTAATTTGGGGAGAAAAAAGCCCTTCCACAGTGGCGATCGCGCTCAATCTCTTACTGACCACAGGCTATATACTTCCTTGGTTGTTGCTATTTCCTCTTGAGAAATACGCACAAGAAATCTTTTTTGGCTTAGTCGCAAGTATTAGTGTCATTTTAATTTATGCAGCGATCGTCCAATTGATGCTCTTCATGAAAACGCGAAAGCGGGTAACTTTAGCATTGAGCATGGTGGGAATTCTCACGATTTTACCACCCACCTTGTTTGGCATTTTCGGCTCTAAGTGGTTAGTATTATTTTCTCTGTTGCCCATGTCAGTTTCCTCAGTTGTGGGGATGACAACAATTGTCACCTCAATAATGTTTCAGTGGCTGGCGATCGCCCTCATTAGCTTCCAGATGACTAAACAACTGCACAAAGCAGGTGAATCAGAAACTAAAGCTATGCTCGCTGGCCGTAGTTAATACAAATTTCGTTTAAGATTGCTACACTTCGGTTAGGAAAAGAAACAGAGAACTAGGAATAGGCAACAGATTCTTCAGAATTGATGTGTAGCAGTATTTTTTGAAATTGTGATCAGCTGGTCAATATCGAATTTGTTGTTTGAGACTGATGGGGAGATAGGGAGACAAAGGAGACAAAATTACTCCCCACACTTCCCACACTCCCCACACTCCCCACACTCCCCACACC
>JBFRWL010000231.1:0-3877 GCA_051439565.1 Prochloraceae cyanobacterium | reverse complement strand
GTGTAGTTGAGAGTGAGCATGTTGATATTCTACCATATTTATTCACTCTTGGTAAAATATGAGCGGACAAAAATTCATCCCCAACCAAATCAGAGATTATGCTTGGGGACTTCTTTTTGGTTCATGTTAATTAACTAATTCTTGTACAATTGCTCTAAGGTAAAAGTGATGCCATCGCCATGCAAAATCAATTATTAAGTTTAGGAATTAGCATCTTCGTAGTTGCGCTCTCAGGACAAATGTCAGCTAGTGTGGCCTTACCGCCGCCAGAAGATGTGCCAGAAGAAGTCTTGCGTACTCAGATAATTACCGAAGCGCGATCGCCCTTTGATGGCGAACCTCTTACCCCTGCTGAATATGCCCAATTGCAAGCTCAGCTAGCACAAAGTCCCTTTGCCCCTCAATTAAGCCCTAAATTGCGACAATTAATTTTCTTGCTGCAAGCGCGGAAATTGCTCAAAACTTTTATTCCCTTCTAAACTCCTCTGCCCAAATGCTTAACGTTCTCAGCTATTGCCAAAATACTAATTTTTAGATATAAGGTTTGAATACCTATTTATATAATAAATAAGATTCAAGTTATCGCTCTCATAGCCAACCTTCTGTTGATAAAAGTAGTTTATTAATGTCCCCAACTATTGCTCCCGAACAAGTTAATCAGATTGTCACCAATCTTCACAACGATCCCTTTGAAGTACTTGGTTCTCATCCAATAGAAAAAAATGGCAAGGTAGAAGGCTGGGTAGTTAGAGCCTATCTTCCCACTGCCCAAACAGCCTCAGTGGTTTGTCCAGAGAAAAGAACTGAATATCCTATGCACTCGGTACATAATCCTCACTTTTTTGAGTGCGTTATTGAAACACCTGAGCTAGTCAACTATCAACTACGTCTTAAAGAAGGCGAACGGGAACGAGTAATCCAGGACCCCTATGCCTTTCGCTCTGCCAAATTAACAGATTTTGACCTGCACCTATTCGCCGAAGGTAATCACCATCGTATATACGAAAAACTAGGCGCTCATCCCACTGAAATTGACGGGGTGAAAGGAGTTTATTTTGCTGTCTGGGCGCCCAATGCCCGTAACGTTTCTATTCTGGGTGATTTTAACCACTGGGATGGCAGACAATATCAAATGCGCAAAAGAAATAACAACGTATGGGAACTGTTTATTCCTGAAATTGGAGCAGGCGCGAAGTATAAATACGAGATCAAAAACCGGGAAGGACACATCTACGAAAAATCAGACCCCTACGGTTTTCAACAAGAAGTAAGACCAAAAACTGCTTCTATTGTCACCGTCCTCGACCTCTACCAATGGCATGACGACGAGTGGATGGAACGTCGCCGTCACACCGATCCCCTAAGCCAACCAGTTTCAGTATACGAAGTACATTTAGGTTCCTGGCTTCATGCTTCCGCCGAAGAAAAAACCTCTTTACTCAAAGGCGAATCAGAGCCAGTCCAGGTATCAGAATGGAAACCAGAAACTCGTTTCTTGAGCTATTACGAATTGGCAGACAAGCTAATTCCCTACGTCAAAGAGCTAGGATATACCCATATTGAGTTGTTACCTATTGCCGAGCATCCCTTCGACGGTTCTTGGGGATATCAGGTAACGGGTTATTACGCTCCGACCTCCCGCTACGGCACTCCAGAAGACTTTATGTATTTTGTAGACCAATGTCACCAAAATGGCATTGGTGTAATTGTTGACTGGGTACCAGGTCACTTTCCCAAAGACGGACACGGCTTGGCGTTTTTTGATGGGACCCATCTCTACGAACACGCAGACCCCCGTAAAGGCGAACACAAAGAATGGGGAACTCTAGTTTTTAACTACAGTCGCAACGAAGTACGCAACTTTTTAGTAGCGAATGTTCTCTTCTGGTTCGAGAAATATCACATTGACGGAATTAGGGTAGATGCGGTAGCTTCCATGCTCTATCTCGATTATCAGCGTAAGCAAGGAGAATGGCTGCCCAACGAATATGGCGGCAGAGAAAATTTAGAAGCAGCTGATTTCCTGCGTCAGGTCAATAGCCTCCTGTTTGAATATTATCCTGGTTCCCTGTCGATCGCCGAAGAGTCAACTGCTTGGCCGATGGTATCTTGGCCCACCTATGTAGGAGGTTTGGGCTTCAATCTCAAGTGGAATATGGGCTGGATGCACGATATGCTCGACTACTTCAGCATGGATCCCTGGTTCCGGCAGTTTCACCAAAATAACGTCACTTTCAGTATGTGGTATCACCACAGCGAAAATTATATGCTCGCCCTTTCTCACGACGAGGTCGTTCATGGTAAAAGTAATATCATTGGTAAAATGCCAGGGGACGAGTGGCAGAAATTTGCTAACCTTCGCTGTCTGTTTGCCTATATGTTCGCTCATCCAGGGAAAAAGACCATGTTTATGAGCATGGAGTTCGCTCAGTGGAGCGAGTGGAATGTTTGGGCTGATCTGGAGTGGCATCTGTTGCAATACGATCGCCACCAACAACTCAAACAATTTTTTGCAGACCTTAATGCTCTTTACAAGCAAGAAACTCCCCTTTACGAGAGGGATTTTGATGAGCAAGGGTTTCAGTGGATTGATTGTAGCGACAATAGTCACAGCGTCGTGTCTTTCATTCGTCGTGCTAAAGACTCCAGTGAATTTATTGTCACCGTTTGCAATTTCACTCCTCAACCTCACAGCCATTACCGGATCGGGGTTCCCGAACCAGGATTCTATGCTGAGATATTTAATAGCGACTCTCGCAAGTACGGTGGCAGTAATATGGGTAATTTAGGGGGTAAGTGGACCGATGAATGGTGGTTCCACAACTACTCCAATTCTCTCGATTTGTGTTTGCCTCCCCTAGGAGTATTGGTTCTCAAGTTAGATCGAAAGAAAACAGCGAATGTAATCAAACAGTCCCTGTAAGAATAGCTAAATCTGAAATCTTGGCTTCCTTTCTAGATTAAGACAGATTAGTCATAACTAGTAGGTTTGGTTAAGCGATAGTACCACCCAACAACAAGTCAAATAAACTTTGGGTTTCATTGCCTTAACCCAACCTACGAATATTGTGAATTTATAAACAAACTTTCTATCAATAGCAATACTTACCATTTTTGGCAGTTGACTTCTGTTTAGCAGTTCGCAAAGCTCCCAGAATGGTAGATACAAACACGCAGCGCTTGACTGTACTACCACCTTTGAGAGATAAAGTTACTCGTCCTAGAGGTGGATGAGCAACATTACCTTGATGGTCAAACTTTATCCGTCGCACCCCGTTAGACTTTTGTAAGGTAGTCTCGGAGTCTAGCTGAATTGTCTCATGCAGTTCATTCCAGTTTGCCAAAGATGGATTGAGGCTAGCTGGATGAACAGCCCACTGAAGCACTTCATTTTGTTCTCGAAAGCTTGCTTGCCAGGTAATATTTTCCTTTTGAGCTTTGCTTTGAGCTTGCCGCATTACCTGGTAAACTTGGTAATTGGCATTGTTCAGACGCTGGCGATTGATAAAAGCAGACCAGCCAGAAAGAGCGATCGCGCTTAGTCCCCCGATCAAAACAACAACCACTAAAAGCTCTAGCAAGGTGAATCCCTTCTCATAGCAATTAATAGTAGAATTTTTCATGAAAAAAGCTCCAAAAGCAAATCACCTAGTTCTAGGTTGCTCTCTAGGTCAGCTTTTGAGCTTCTGTATATTAGCTAATTTTTTTGGCTCTACCGAACCTAGTATGCTAAATTGATGCTTGGAAAAGGGAACAGGGAACAGGGAACAGGGAACAGTGGTAACAAATAAAAAAAATTCAAATTCAGAGATTAATGACTTTAAAGACTTAAGAATTTGGAAAAAAGGTATAGATATAGCCGAAAAATGCTATTTTT
>JBFRWL010000230.1:0-4186 GCA_051439565.1 Prochloraceae cyanobacterium | reverse complement strand
GAGTATTTATGCTGCTTCTGTTGGCGGCTCGTATTTGAGCAAAACTCCTTTCTGACCGAGAACAAATCCTTTTTCAGGTGTTACAAATAGAACTTTGTAGAAATTAGAAGGAACGTCTTCTACATCTCGATCTTTTTCCCAAGTTTTGCCGTTATCGAGGCTACGCAGCAAATTACCGCTACCTCCAACCAACCACATTTCTTCTGGCGTGCGGTAACTAATATCGAGTAATCCCCAACTGGTAGAAGGCTCTGGATAGAGAACATCTCCCCAATCTTCTACATCCTCTGATACATCCTCTGAGTTGCTAAACTGAACTTGACCGCCACGAGCTAGCAGCCATAAACGCCCATCTTGAGTAAAACCCATATTTTGGATTCTACGAGAAGAATTACGTTGATGAGGTTTCCATTCAGTTTGACCTGGTTCCCAAGTAGAATAGAAGTTGCCTCTAGCGGAAACAGCAACGTATTTACCGTCAGCAGAACGATTAATATTACGAGCTACTCCTACCGCTGCTTCTACTGATGCTTTCCAGGTGCGACCACCATCTTCAGTTTTATAAATCGCGCCTAAATCCGTTACCATCTCTGCTGAATTGGTTCCTAATGCCAAGATGCTATAGGGAGCACCTGGTAGTTTTTCACTTAAGGGAATGCGCGACCAGGTTTTGCCACCATCATTGGTATGGAGCAAGATTGAAGGTTTTCCAGTAATCCATCCTTCTTGGCCGCTGAAGCTAACAGCGGTAAAGCTTGCTTTCTCCTCTCCTAAATCTAGGGTTTTCTCTTCCCAGCTTTCTCCACCGTCAGTAGTTTCAAACAGTGTAGATATACTACCTACCAGCCAGCCATGACTGGAATCGTCGATAAAATCTATATCTGCAAAAGTAGACTCGGTAGGTAGGGTCATCACTTTCCAGGGATTATCGCTGGTAGATGGAACTTTACTACAACTGATACAAAATAAGCAAACCGCCAACAATATTAAAATTTGTTTCAGTTTTCTCACAAATAAGTTCATTAACATCCGCTCAATAATCAAGTCAATTTCTCAAGTATCCCTGGTTGATTTTCTAGGGTTAAATGGCGTTGAACACGACGAATTAGCCTCGCCGAGGCTGTTGACTCGGAAGGAGGTCTAAATCCTCTTCTAAATGGGTCACTTTTGCCTGTTCTCTATTCCCTTTAAAAGGGTGAGACTCTCTTGGTGAGGGACTCTAGGGCTCTCTAGTTTAATCTAAAGCGTATAGACTCATGAATAACAAAAAGGCTATCATCAAAGCCCCAAAGATGAGAAGATTTTTCTGTCCCGGTGTCAAACGGTTGACCCCGAGACCGTAATTGAGGTTTTCTTCAAAACCAGAGGCTGCCCCAACAGCACCAATATTGGTAAATTGATTGGGACGAGCCCCACATACGGGACAACGCCAGTCACTAGGTAAATCCTCAAATAGAGTGCCCGCAGCAACACTACTTTTAGCGTCTCCTTTACTTGGCTCGTATACGTAGCCGCAGAGACGACATTCATAACTAGAGGGAGCTTTTTCAGCAAGGGTTTGTTCTTTTGGTCGATCGCTCATTGCTTGCGAGAAGCAAATCTTCATTAAAATGTCTGTAACAAATTATGGCATAAAATGAACTCCCCCGACGCAAGGCGAGGGGTTTTTAATTTCCTATCAATTTTTTCGGGAAGCTGGGGTTGAAATTGATTTATAGATGTATGAGAGCTTTTCTCGAGTTTTTAAGTATGTAAGTTATCGGTTTTGAATAGGATCGACAGGAGAATCTGCATTCCTAATGAGCTGAGCTATTGTGCGCGATAGCGACAGTCCATAAGCTTTAGACAGTTTCTCAAGTTTATCTCTCTCCAATTCATCCAGGATAATAGTTAATCTCGGTTTTTTAGTCGGCATATTCTAAAGTGCTAGCACTTTGATGGTATAGTTTCAACAGACCATTAATTCGATCGGGGTTTTCTTAACCCCTTTTCCCTTATTAATTTATTAGTCTCAAATAAGCTCTTGATAGTTCCTTGTCAATAGATAAATTTTAGTTGTGCAATCTCGTCAGTAAGGTTGAGGCGTGAAGTCTTGATTGTTGCTGAGGTAATTTCCTCGTTTCTATCTATGCCTTTTTGCAGTCCTTCAACTGTAGCGCGATCGATATTAAAACCAACTGTACCGGGAAATTTTTTCCTGCATATGCATAGATAATTAGAAAAATGTTTATTTAAACATTATAGTTTTATGGGATACTTGCCGATCGAAGAGCAATACTCCAATAGTAATTGTGGCGATCAATAAACCAATAGCGATCATCTCCATAGATGTAGAGACAGACTGGGGAGGAAGATTAGCACCCTCTCTCGATAATTTGCACGGTGTTAAAGAAGGTTTACCCGCCATTTTTGAGATTTTGCGAAGTTATCAACTCCCCGCCACTCTCTTTGTCTCCGGTCAAATTGTACCCTTGATTTCTGACGAACTAAATCAGGCGGTCAACAATGGCTGTGAGATTGCTTCTCACGGCTTTACTCATCGTCGTATGCCAGAACTGTCTCCAGCAGAAATAGACGAAGAATTAATAAAGTCTAAGGCAGTTTTAGAAGATGCTATCGGTATCGCTGTCAAAGGCTTTCGCGCACCTCAAGCTCGCATTCCTCCAGGATTACACTCTAAGCTAGTACAGCACGGCTATCTCTACGATTCCTCAGTGTTTGGCGGCAAGATGCCTACCCGCTTTCAAAACTTTAATGTACCATCTCAAGTCTATCGTCTTGGAGATATTTGGGAAATTCCAGTCAATCAGTTACCCTTGATACCTTTACCAATGGGTTTGTTGTGGATAGATTTATTCAACTTTACTACTTTCAAATTAGCAGCTCAAATTGCAGGTTTGCCCCCCTTAGTCCACATCTATACCCATCCTTTTGATATGATTCCTGCTTATCCGGTAGATTCAGTTCCTCTTGGTGCTAAGTTGTGGTACACTCGCAGGCGAGGATCGGCACTGCAAACTTTAAGCAATCTCGTTAATTTTCTTCAGAAACAAGGTTATTGTTTTATGAGTGCCTGGGAGTTAATATCTAGGACCTGCTGAATAAGTCTAAAACCTTGAGAAATCAATAGTTTAGCCCTAAGGTTAAGTCGCTCAAGTGCAAGAAATAAGCTTCTCTACCTATCAATTCCCATGCACTTGCGAATTGTCTAGATTATTCTGACTCCTATTTACACCGAAAAACTTTTTCAGCAAACCCTACTTAATTGATTGGCGATCGCTCTCTAAACTTTTATCAAGAGGTTTTTTTAATACGTTTGTCCATAAGACATTACTTTTTCAATTATGCCTGACTACTTAGAAGAGTCTTTGTACTACTCTGTGTTATATTTATACTTACAAATGTTTAGAGAATTACCATTATTAGTAAATTAAAAGCTTAGCAGCTTATGGCAATGAATAAGTCTCGTCTGGTCAAAATTAGCAAATATCTCAGTAAGCACTTGCGGCACCAACCGGAGAGATTAGGGCTTACTCTTGCTCCTGGAGGGTGGGTCTCAGTCGATGACTTGCTTAGTGCTTGTGCTGCTCATCAGTTTTTCATAACCCGTAAAGAACTAGACGAAGTAGTTGCAAATAACGACAAACAACGCTTTTCCTTTGATGCTACTGGAAAGCTGCTGCGGGCAAACCAGGGTCACAGCATAAAAATCGATCTAGAATAAGAACCGCAGAGTCCTCCAGATATTCTTTACCATGGAACAGGGAAAAAGTCAATTAATTCAATTTTAGAATTAGGTCTTTTGAAGATGTCTCGTCATCACGGTCACCTGTCTCTAGATACAAATACAGCTAGAAAAGTAGGTATGAGGCACGGTCATCCTGTAGTCTTGGCAGTAGATGCTGCAGCTATGCACCAAGCAGGCTATCTTTTTTACTGTTCTACAAATAGTGTTTGGCTAATAGAAACGGTACCGCCAGAATACTTGAAAGTTTTGAATTATCCCTAAAAAATCCGACGAGGTGAGCAATGAAACTGAATCGGTTCGAGGATGCCAATCAGTTCTACGATCGAGTCAAAGATTATTTGCTCGAACGCGAAGCCGAGCTTTGTTTGCTTCTGAGAATCATTAATCAACACCAACGGTTAATTAATGACCTCTGCATTTTCGAGATAATCTTGTAGC
>JBFRWL010000229.1:0-4775 GCA_051439565.1 Prochloraceae cyanobacterium | reverse complement strand
CTCCTGATTACTTCAAGGTTTAGCTCTCCTTTTTAAAAACGGTAGAGTTTTTTTTGCGCTTAATTACTAAACGCCAACAGGAGTTTTCTTATCAGTAGCTTCGCGATTTTGTCTGTTATCTGTTTTTGCTGAAACTGATAGAGGAGCAGCATAATCTGGGAATTTGCTGCCTTCACTCACACACAGATGCCGACACGAGATCGTATCGGAAAGAATAGCGCTTGCCATCATCCCAGTGTGAATTTCCAATAAAGCTTCTGGTAAGGCTTCAAACATTAAGCGCTGTCCGGGAAAGACAACTCGCTCGAAGTACCAGTTGGGGATATTTGTGATTCGGGCAATTTGAATTTGGCTAGTAGCATTTACATAGCAGCAAAGAACGCTACTTTGGCGGTTGTTAGGTACGGGATCGAGGATTTGAGCCATGACGATCAAAATGCTGAAAAAAGAATTTGCACTTGTTAATCATAAGCTAACACCCAATGATCCCCTTGACTGTAAATCTGAATACAATCAACAGCCAGGTGAGAGAAATTGTTCAGGTTATGGGATAGTATATATTAGTTTAATAATTTATTAACAATTGAGCAAGTAACTAAAAGTTAATTTAGTTAAAGCCGATCTTGGTTAAGAATGCATCCATTTCAGACTCATGTAAGTATTGAAAAAATTAGCGCAATCAAGAGAAAAAATAGTTGATAGTAGCAGTTAATCTCGTTAAAGTTAAATTATATGAAGACTAGGCTAGCCACTTAAAGCGAGACAAGCTGGTTGAGGCTTGGTGTCAGGTCAGGTATTAGGTCTTAGGTAGCGCTAGCCGGAGGTTTAAACCGCAAGCGTTAGAGAAATTTTGGCAGCAGCAACCCGAAATCACCAGTTTTAAAAATTCCCTTACGATCGAGATAATCTCTTTCAAATTCCCAGAATAAACAAACATAACATAAGTAATAAAAATGACACAGCGAATTCTTTATGCCCGCCTTCCCTGCAATCCAATCTTTCCCATTGGCGTTGTCTATTTAGCAGATCACGTTCACAAACTCTTCCCAGAAATCGAACAAAGGATCTTCGATTTCGGCACCGTACCTCCTCTAGATTTCGGGTCAGCCTTAGATCGATGTATCGACGAATTTAAGCCCACCTTGATCGTATTTTCTTGGCGTGACATTCAGATTTACGCCCCAGTGGGAGGTAGAGGCGGCAACCCCTTGCAAAACGCTTTTGAGTTCTATTACGCCAAAAATCCCCTAATCAGACTGCGAGGGGCGTTAGGGGGTTTCAAAGTAACTGCAGCTTATTACAGCGAACTCTGGCGCAACCAGGGATTAATTAGACGCGGGCTAAAACGAGCCAGAAAATACCATCAAAATGCTCGCACTCTGGTAGGTGGCGGTGCAGTTAGCGTCTTTTACGAACAACTGAAAACTCAATTACCCCAGGGAACAATTGTTTCCGTTGGGGAAGGAGAGGCGCTGTTAGAAAAACTATTGCGAGGTCAAGATTTTAGCGACGAACGCTGTTATGTAGTTGGGGAAACAGAACCGCGCGATCGCATGATCCACGAATGGCCTACCCCCATTGAAAAAACTGCCTGTAACTACGACTACATCCAAAGCATCTGGTCCGAATTTGACTACTACTTTCAAGAAAACGACTTTTACATCGGAGTCCAAACTAAGCGCGGCTGTCCCCACAACTGCTGTTACTGTATCTATACCGTTGTTGAAGGCAAGCAGGTAAGAATAAACCCTGCCGATGAAGTAGTAGCAGAAATGCGCCAGCTATACGATCGCGGCATTCGCAATTTCTGGTTTACTGACGCGCAATTTATCCCCGCCAAAAAATATATCGACGATACAGTCGAACTGCTACAAAAAATCCTCGATTCTGGAATGAAGGGCATCCACTGGGCGGCATATATTCGTGCAGATAACCTAACTCCCCAATTATGCGACCTGATGGTAAAAACCGGAATGAACTACTTTGAAATCGGTATTACCAGCGGTTCCCAAGAACTGGTGCGTAAGATGCGCATGGGTTACAATCTCCGCACGGTACTGCAAAACTGCCGCGATTTGAAGGCAGCTGGTTTTAATGACTTAGTTTCGGTTAACTACTCGTTTAATGTGATCGACGAACGATTAGAAACCATTCGCCAGACGATCGCCTATCATCGGGAATTAGAGCGAATTTTTGGGGTTGATAAAGTCGAACCAGCAATTTTCTTCATCGGGTTACAACCCCACACTCACTTGGAAGAGTATGCCTTCAAAAACGACATTCTCAAGCCTGGGTACGATCCCATGAGTTTAATGCCTTGGACGGCAAAGAAATTGCTGTGGAACCCAGAACCCCTCGGTTCTTTCTTCGGGGAAGTTTGTCTGCAAGCTTGGCAACAAAATCCCAATGACTTCGGACGAGAAGTAATGAAAATTCTCGAACAAAGGCTAGGTTGCGCCGACCTTGAAGAAGCCTTAACTGCACCAATATCTTCTCCCAGGAAAGATTTAGTGGCTGTAAGTTAAAAGAGGTAGGGAATAGGCAATGGGAAAGTTTATTGTCTCCTATTTCCTGTTCCCTACTTCTGCAACAAGTACATTCATTAGGCGGCAAAGGGAAGATGTAAACCACATTCCTGTTTAATACCTTGAAAGCGAGTTAAGCGTTCGTTGGTATCGCTAGCCATCAGGGGACGGCTGGAATGCCAGTCACCGACAGTTACATACCCTTGCTCGAAGAGTGGATGATAGGGCAAATTATGTTTTTGGAGGTAATAGTAGATATCTTTAGAACTCCAAGATAAGATTGGCAAAATTTTGTAGTGTTCTCCTTGAAGATTGACTGTTTCTAATGTGGAGCGAAAATCAGTCTGAGACTTTCTTAATCCTGCTAAAGTAGCAGTAGCATTTAATTGTTTTAAAGCCCTATTCATGGGCTCAACTTTACGTAGATAGTCGTATTGATTTAATGCTTCGAGATTATCTTGTTGCCAAAGCTGACCATATAGTGCTTCCATACGGGCAGGACTGAGAAGAGATTGGTAAATATGTAAATTGAGGTGGAGTTTGTTTGTTAATTCTTCAGCAAAATGGTAAGTTTCTGCAGGTAAGTAACCCGTATCAATCCAAATAACCGGAATATCGGGAATAACTTGAGTAACTAAATGAAGCATTACGGCTGACTGGATCCCGAAACTAGTACTCATGACCAAACCATCTGGGAATCTATTTTTTGCCCATTGAACGACTTCTGAAGCTTCTAAATTATTAAGATGTGAATTGACAATTTTTAAGTCTAAATTCGGCGTTTTCATCGCTAATACTTCTTAGTTAGAGCTGAGGTTAATTACAATCAAAATCTTCATCTCTTTGAGAGACAATACGAGCTGGAATACCCACCACGGTAGAATTTGCTGGTACATCTTTAAGCACCACAGCACCAGCACCGACGCGAGCATTACTGCCAATATTGATATTGCCCAGAATTTTTGCTCCGGCACCAACAGTAACGTTACATCCTAAACTGGGATGTCGTTTTCCCACCTCTTTTCCTGTACCACCTAAAGTTACGCCCTGATAAAGCAAACAGTTGTTACCAATTACTGCGGTTTCCCCAATAACTACTCCCATACCGTGGTCGATAAATACTCTATTGCCAATTTTTGCCCCTGGATGAATTTCAATTCCTGTTAAGAAGCGAGCAAGATGGGAAACAAAACGAGGCAAGAAAGGAATATTTAACTGTAGCAACCAGTGAGCCAAACGATGAAAGGCTATGGCTTGAACCCCAGGATAGCAGAGTAATACTTCTAACCAATTACGAGCAGCTGGATCTCGTTTAAATGCAATTGCATAGTCTTCAAAAATAGTTTGACCTATCTGCTTGAGAAGATTCCAGCGTGGACGATAAGAATCGGTAAGAGATCTTAGTCTGTTGTAAGCAGTCATAATTAGTGATTTATAGATTAAGTAATTTTAATTTATGTACAGACTGGTATGTCTGCAAGCTAGCAAAAAAAATTAGCTCAATAATTGACTCACCGCAGCCTTACTAGCCTGAATGGGCCAGAGTTCATGATGAACCCGACTTTCAATTAATGCGGCTTCAAAGAGTAGATATACAGCAGTCGCTCTAGTCTGAGCCGATTCTGGAGCCAGATCTGCTGGTAAAGCCTTCAAGACTAATTGCTCGATATATACCTTTAAATCGATTTTCAATTGAGCAATTAACTGACGGGGTTGACTCTCAGGTTGAGAAAATTCCGCCATGATATTCAGAAAGGCACAACCTCGACATTCAGCTTGTTGAGCCAAGTCAGCTAGATAATCAAATAAAGCTAGTATTTTCGCTTTTGGTTCTGCGAACTGTTTCTCTAGCTGTCGTAACTCCTGGAAAAACTTATGGTTATAAGCTTCGATGTATTCCAGTACCAATGCCTCTTTTGAGGGAAAGTGCTGGTAGAAACTTGCTTTTGCTACTTGAGCCTCCGCAATAATCTGGTTGACACCCGTTGCTAGATAGCCTTGTTCGTAAAACAAGCGCTCGACGGTCTTGAGAATTCGTTCTCTTACTGTTGGTTGTTTGGGAACTGCTTTCATAACTACAATATAAAACAGACTAGTCTGTATGTCAAGTAAGCATTAGCTCGCAACTTGCACATTTTCTTTAATCATTATCTTTTGATAAGCAAATTTTATAACTACTATTAACCTTTTTGCGTCAACCCATATTGACTCTTTGTAAATAATTCGTTATATTTATTTACATAAGTTAAC
>JBFRWL010000228.1:0-14646 GCA_051439565.1 Prochloraceae cyanobacterium | reverse complement strand
CCCAAAAACAAATTATCCATAATTTTTCCGAGAATGCCAGGGATAGCGTAGGCAATCGTTAACTTAACTATACTTCTGCCATAGCGATCGTAAAAACGAACTGCTGCTCGATTTGGCAAACCATCAACAGACTCACACTGAATAATTTGATGTGGAACGAGTTTGAGGATGCGAGATAGCCAGGTAAATTCCAAGCCGCTACTTGCTAATTTCCAGCGAGAGAGTTCTGGTTTATCTGCTAGTACCTCAACAGAATCGATCCACTTCATCCAAAGCGGCATCTGTTCGAGATCGGACCAGAGATTCCAGACTAGCTCGATCGGGGCATTTACCTCAACCTCTGCGCTATGTTCTAACCAGTTAGTCATAAGATTTTTGGGGTATTTTAGATTTTAAATTTAAACTAAAGTTTCTTGCTTCACCGAGGGAGTTAGGCGAGCATTGAGTGTCCGCGATCGCGCTATTTAAGATTTGTTTTGAATTTTAGTAGTATAGTCTCTAAATCTTTCTAAATCTGCCTGAATCGTGGATTCAACTATCCTACCCAAAAACAAATTATCCATAATTTTTCCGAGAATGCCAGGGATAGCGTAGGCGACTGTTAACTTAACTATACTTCTGTCGTGGCGATCGTAAAAACGCACTGCGCCGCGATTTGGTAACCCGTCAACTGATTCCCACTGAATAATCTGATGTGGAATGAGTTTGAGAATGCGAGACAGCCAACTAAATTCAAAGCCACCACTTGCCAATTTCCAACGAGAGAGTTCTGGTTTATCTTCTAGAACGCTAACAGAATCGATCCACTTCATCCAACGAGGCATTTGTTCTAGATCTGACCAGAGATTCCAAACTAGATCGATCGGGGCATCTACTTCAACTTGTACGCTATGTTCTAACCAGTTTGTCATGAGATTTTATATTTGTAATCTTAAATTTTCAGTTTAAAAGCACTTTTTTTGTATTAGTCGTCCAATATGGCGAGCATTGATTGCCCACCATATATGTTAGCTAACTGCTGAAGGTTGCGGAGTAACAGCTAATTGAGCAGCATTATCTAAAATAGCTTTTGCCGCTTGACGACCTGATATTGTAGCTCCTTCCATGCTATCGATATAATCCTGTTGGG
Source organism: Prochloraceae cyanobacterium (assembly GCA_051439565.1). GTDB lineage: Bacteria > Cyanobacteriota > Cyanobacteriia > Cyanobacteriales > JBFRWL01 > JBFRWL01. The sequence continues at coordinate 13,517 of JBFRWL010000228.1, read as the reverse complement.
TATAGCTACCAGCGAGGAAGAAGTTAGGGATGGGGGTTTGTTGCGGCGGACGATAGGGATCCATACCTGGTGCTTCGCGATACAGAGATTGAGCTAGCTTGACCACACTATACCAGGTCACGTTCAGTTCTCGCGAGGAGGGGAAAAGTTGACGAACTTGTTCGAGGACCCGATCGGCGATCGCCTCATTTTTCTCTTTAATATAAGGATCTCCAGGAGTTAATACTAACTGCAATAAAGAACCCTGTCCTTGTCGGTAATAATCTCCAGGACTGCACAAAGCTAAGTCAGCAAAACAAGAAAAGTCGGCATCGGGAGTATAAAGTAAATTATCTATTCCTGCTGCTTCCTGCAACTGCTTGCGTCTTTGGGGATCTTGTAATTCTGTTACCCAACCGTCGAAGCGTAATTGTACCGTAGCTACAGGTACAGCTTCTAGTTTGTAAATATTATCGAACTCAGACCACTTGCGCCACTCCTGAGGTAAAATCCTCTGAATACCAGGAACGTCGCAAGCACAGACATAGGCATCGGCGGTAATAGTTTCTTCTGTTTCGCCATTGGCAACAACCATACCAGTTACTTGGGTGCGATCGAATAAAATTTGCCTGACTCTGCGCCGAGTGTAAATTTTGCCGCCTCTTGTCTCTATGTAATTAATAATCGGTTTGTGCAAGTATTCGTGGGGAGAACCTTCTAACATTCGCAGTACCGATGCCTCAGTTTTAGCAGCAAAAAACTGAAAGATGGTGAGCATACAGCGTGCAGATATATTCTCAGTATCGATAAAACCAAGGGCATAGGCGATCGGATCCCACATCCGCTTCAAACTGCCATTGTTACCGCCATGACTGCGAAACCAGTCTGCAAAGCTAATTGAGTCGAGGTTGCGGATCGTTTTCATTGCTCCCTCAAAGTCTAGCAAACCGCGAACCAGTGGGCTAGTTCCCAAGGCAAGAGAATTAGCTATTTTATCGATTGTTGATAGTTGAGAGGTGGTGAAAAAGGCTTTTAAACCGTTAAATGGTGCACCAGTGATAAAGCGAAAATCTAGTTCTCCAATTCTTCCCCCTTGGTTGATGAAGGTATGAGTGTGTTCTTTGAGGCGCAAATTTTCAATTGCCCCAACTTTTTCCATCAACTCAAACAAGTTGTAGTAGCAACCAAAAAAAACGTGCAAACCCATTTCTATGTGGTTGCCGTCAGCATCTACCCAACTGCCGACTTTACCGCCGACAAAGGGACGAGATTCAAATATTTCTACCTCGTAGCCTGCATCGAGTAGCTCGACAGCAGTTGCCATTCCTGCTAGTCCTGCACCAACAATTGCAACACGCATTCAGCCTTTCCTTTTCAGTTTTTTCACATATTGTAATATTTTGTGGTGTGTATTTTACCTTTAATCTCCCCAATAAGCTGGTATGGGTTCAATTTACTAATATTCACAGAGAGGGAGAGAGGGAGAGAGGGAGAGGGGATGATATGATTTGTTTTTGAGTACTGAGTTTATGCTTTGGAGTTCTGACTCCTAACTTCTAACTCCATCAACCAACTTTGCGATCTACATAAATAATGTTCTCAAGCATCGATTTTTTGAATCCCTGGCTAGTTGCAGTTGAATTCAATACTGTTTTATTCGCGATCGGCTGGGTTATTCCCAAAAAGTTACTCACCCCCGCTGGACTATTTCACGCCTGGGTTTTAGGAATTATTATCTGGGGTACTCTCGGCTGGCAGGGTTATACAATAGTAATGTTTTACTTCCTCGTTGGTTCTGCTGTTACTCGTATCGGCATGGAACAAAAGGAAGCTGAGGGAATTGCTGAAAAACGTTCTGGGGCGCGAGGACCAGAAAATGTCTGGGGTTCGGCACTTACTGCCGCTATCTGTGCTGTAGGTACTTTATTTGTTGAGCAGCCAATTGAGAAACTATTACTACTGGGTTATGTAGCTAATTTTGCTACTAAGCTTTCTGATACGACTGCCAGTGAAGTCGGAAAAGCCTACGGCAAAAGAACCTTTCTCATTACTACTCTACAATCAGTACCGCGCGGTACGGAAGGAGCTATTAGTTTAGAAGGAACGGTAGCAGGAATAGTAGCATCAGTGGCGATCGCTCTTTTGGGTTGGGGTGTTGGCATGATTGAGGCGATCGCAGTTATTTGGTGTGTAATAGCAGCTTTTATCGCCACCAACTTAGAAAGCGTTATTGGTGCTACTTTACAGTCTAAATTTGACTGGATGACTAATGAGGTAGTTAATTTTATTAATACCCTTATTGGTGCGATCGTTGCTATCTTGCTGGCTTTAGCGATGTAACTTTGGTATAGGAAAGATGTAAGGCTAAGCTAGCTATTGCAAGTATTTAATCCAGGCTTCGATCGCTGGTGACGAACCATACCAAATACCAGTAGATTTAGGGGAATGCAATACCCCTTCCAGCAAAATGTTGCTAGCACCTTCTAAATGAGCCACTGCAACAGGAGTAATTCCATCTCCCCAACAGTTGCCTTCTCCACAAGTTAGTTTATAGCTGTTGTAAGCTAGCCAGCTACCTAGTTGTCTTCTACCGTATACTGCTTTCCCAGCAACACAAACGTAATTGATATCTGGATAGAAAGCTCCTGGATAATTATCCTTGACAAAATCTAGATTTCGCTTTGTCCAACGTTCTTGACTGATGTGGGGAGTTCCTAAAGTTATTAAAGTGTTAACGTAGTCGCGAGCGTTCCAAACTCCCTCTGAAGCGCTGACATCACCATGAATATCATAAGGCTTTTCTCCCATATAAATACGGGCAATCCATCCCCCAGCAGAGTGACCGATTAGATTAATCTCAGAAGCATTATGTTGCTTTAACATCTGTTTAACAGTGCGATCGATTTTTCTGATTATCGGTACGATCGAACGACTGCCGATAGTAGAAAGCCAATCCCATTTGCGCAATGGTACTGTAACTGTGGCAATACCCTGCTGAGTTAAAGTTTTTTCTAGGTCGCGGTATTCAGTGGCACTAGCAAAGTAGCCAGGTAAAATAACAGTCGGTAAGGGCATATTCGATGGGGATTTGAGATTAAAGTGCAGCCAGCTATTCTTTATGGTATTAGTGTGGGAACAGGAGATCCAGAGTTGATTACCCTGAAGGGATTGCGCCTTCTGCAACAAGCTCCTGTAGTAGCTTTTCCTGCTGGTACCAGAGGTAAACCAGGAATGGCGCAGCAGATAGTCTCAGGCTGGCTGGAACCGGAACAGAAACAACTGGCTTTGCGCTTTCCTTACGTCCAAGATGAGGGACTTTTAATTCAGGCATGGCAGGAAGCGGCAGAACAGGTCTGGCAATATCTCCAGCGAGGACAAGAGGTTGCCTTTGCTTGCGAAGGAGATGTAAGTTTCTACAGTACTTTTACTTATTTAGCACAGACTTTGCAACAATTGCATTCAGAAGCGATAGTCCGGACGGTTCCGGGCGTTTGTTCGCCGATGGCAGCAGCAGCAGTTCTAGGACTGCCTTTAACAGTTCGCAGTCAGCGGCTAGCAGTGTTACCAGCACTTTATACAGTCGGAGAATTACAAGAGGCGCTTAATTGGGCAGATGTGGTGGTGTTGATGAAAGTTAGTTCGGTTTATCCGCAAGTGTGGCAAGTATTGAAGGAGCGGGATTTACTCGATCGCTCTTCGGTAGTAGAATGGGCTACTCTACCCAATCAAATTGTCTATTCTGGTTTGCGCGATCGCCCCCATCTCCATCTGTCCTATTTTTCTTTGTTAATTGTGCAGATTAAACCAACTAATTAGTCAAGACAGGTGTTAGGTCTGAGGGAAAAACTCGTTACTACTTGGTTTGTTAAAAAACTGAAAATATTATTAAGAAAATTGAAGCATTTTTTCCTGCTATGTTGAGAATTGTTTAGAGTTTGCCTCTCAGCCTCAAGAGTGTCAGAAGAGCATGATAACTTCTATTGGTGTTGACTGACAGTGTACGAGTAAGAGAGGAGAGCACATTGAATTTTCAATCTACTTCACCACAACAGGAAATGTTTCGTGAAGATATTAGCGAGTACGTAGCACAGCTCCAGCTTCACATGGCTTTACAAGCTCGCAACCTAGTTCCTACTATCGATCGAGCCACTGATAGTAGAGAAGTGCTGTTGCAGGAAACTCAAGCAAACATAGAAAAGCTAGTTTCTCGTCAAGGATTGTAGTTCGATAACAAGACTATTTGATTAGTTAATTGACTGGTGAAGACAGGTAAGAGGTAACGGCTCATCTGGCAACAGAAATCATAGTGTTCTTAGCAATTAGCAATCAGCTTTCCTCACCGAGAGAGTCACTTTAAAGATAATTGGTATTAGCTGCTTCTGGCATGATTCCCACGTCTGTAATCTCTAATTCAGCGTGGGACTGAGCGTTTAAACCAAAATTACTTATTTTTCAAGGTAATTGAGAACTGCTATTATGTGAATACGAGCCAGCGTAAACATTTGTAAAGCTAAACTTAATGTCATTTGAGTTTTTATCCTTGGATAACATCCAAGAACTAGCCCGTCAATACGGCTATTGGACAGTATTTATGGGGATTTCCCTAGAAAATACTGGCATACCTATACCGGGTGAAACTATGACCATTGTCGGCGGTTTCCTCGCAGGAAGCGGCGAGCTGAATTATTGGTTAGTTTTAGCCAGTGCTATTAGCGGTGCCGTCATCGGAGACAATTTTGGTTACTGGATTGGTAGAATTGGCGGTTGGCAATTTTTGCTACGTTTAGGAAAGTTTTTCGGTATTCAGGAAAATCAATTAGAAGATAATAAGAAAAAGTTTCGTGAAAATGCGGCTAGAGCAGTTTTTTGGGGTCGATTTGTTACACTACTGCGAATTTTTGCGGGACCATTAGCAGGAATTACTCAGATGCCATACCAGCAATTTTTGTTGTGGAACTTTAGCGGTGCTATTGTCTGGGCATTTACTATGGTCAATTTGTCATTTTTTCTCGGACGGCTAGTACCTTTGCCCCAATTAGTTGAGTTGATAGCTAAATTTGGTATCCTTGCTTTAGGATTGGTTATTGTTTGGATACTATTTCCCATCTGGCGGGAAAATCGCACCAGGAAGCTGGAAACTCAAGATTAGCTCTCAGATTCTGCTTCTAAAGTCTCAATTAATAAATTCATGCGCTCCTTTCCCTGATTTAAAAATGTTTCGCATCGCTGCAGACCTTCGACAGCGATCGCAAACTGCTCGAAAACTTCTTCTAAAGGTAAGGATCCCGCTTCAATTTGGCTAATAGTTTCCTCAATCTCGGCGACTGCTGCTTCGTAATTCCAGTCTTGTGTATTTTTAGGTCTTTTACTCATAAATTTTAATAATTTTCACTTTCAGAAAACCCCGAGCCAACTCAACGGTTAATTCTTGTTCCAAGGCTAAATCTTCACTGGAACGAACCACGCTATTATCTTCTAGTCTTACCAAAGCATAGCCTCTTTGCAAAACTGCATGGGGGTCGAGGGCAACTAACTTGTGTCGCAACATCTGACAGCGTGTTGTAGCTTGTTCTAAACTGCGAGATGTAGAAGGGATAGCTTGTAAGCGACTTCGTAGTTGTTGTAAATGCTCTGATTCTCTGGACAGGCGTCGCTCGATCGCTTCAATTAGACTACTGACTCGTTGTTGGTGTTGGGCAACCAATCGATCGCGTGCTGGAACTACTAGTTCTGCGGCTGCGGTAGGAGTGTGAGTGCTAACATCGGCAACTAAGTCAGCTAGAGACTCGTCTCTTTGATGACCGATACCCGTAATGACCGGAATCGAACTTGCGGCGATCGCTCTGACTACCCGCTCATCATTAAAACAGGACAAATCTTCAACTGAACCACCTCCTCGCGCTAAAATTAATACCTCGGCGCGATCGTCGCGGTTTACCCGTTCAATTGCTGCAGCGATCGAGGTGGGAGCCTGGCTTCCTTGAACTGTCGCTGGAGATAAAATAACCCGTAACCCAGGATAGCGTTGTGCCAAAGTTCGCTGGATATCGCCCCAAGCAGCAGCAGCAGGAGATGTTACTACCGCGATAGTTTGAGGATGAGGTGGAAGGCTTCTTTTTCTTGGCGCAGCGAATAAACCCTCTGCTTCTAGGCGAAAGCGCAGTTGCTGGTAGCGTAGCGCCTGCAAACCTTCCCCAGCAGCTATAGCTTGAAAAACATTCAGTTGGTATTCGCCTCGTTTGGGATAGACTCTAATGCTACCCAAAACGATCAACTGTTCTCCCCTCGTCGGCTGCTGCACTAGTTTTAATCGCTGGTTATTCCAGACAACACAATTAATAGCCGCATCACCTTCTCGATCGCAGAGGGTAAAAAATAGACCGCTGCGATGCTCTCTAGCGCTAGATACCTCACCTATGACCCAAACCTGTTGTAGTTGATCATCTTCTTCTAAAAGCTCTTGAATATAAGAGGTTAATCCTGCTACTGATAGAGCTGTATCGGTAATATATGAAGTCATGAAGAAATCAGAATTCAGACGCCCAACCGAAGTGTAATAATCTTAAATGAAATTGGTATTACTTATCGGTGGTTGCGTTAGTTTACTCCTATTAATAGGGAATATTGATTATGCAATCTTAAGTAAATCCCAGCTTATCCATGTTTGCTCAGTTATTAGGTATACCAACTTTCGTGGTTGAAGGGCAAGTAGTTGTAGATTTCTACTCGGAAACAGATCGGCTTAATTATCTCAAATTTGTTGCCCAGAAACTACCACGCTTATACAAATGGATTGTTGCTTTATCTTATGCTATTAGCTTAAAAGACAGGCGTGAAGTATGGGGTCTTTTTCAAGTAGGGATAGCAGAGTTCGGCCCTAATCTGATTGAAGAAGCCTATCAATGTGTTCTAGATTCAATCCAAAGGGAAGATATTGATTGGCTGTTAGAGGATTTGGATTGGCTCTCAGAGTTTTTACTCAATAGAAGTTGCTTTACTGGAGACGGATTTCTCTAACATTGATTGGAGCTAGCTTTGTCAAGATTAATTTTAGGGATAAGTGTGATTAAATTTTCTCCCTTGTCTTCTTTTTCCTGTCTCAACCCATCATTTCAAAATTGACAGACTACTAGCTTAGAGCAACTGGATCAGTTTCCATCGATTGAAAAGTGTTAATCATGCTCGGTTTTCCATGCCAGTCAGAGAATTGATTGATTGACCCAGTTGATGTTGCTCGCTGGTAGCTTGTGGATTGTAATTGGCAGCCCACTGACGGTAATCTTGTAAGAGTTGGCTGACTAACCTTTGCTTAATTCTGAGTAACACGCTTTTGAGTAGTCCATTACCAGTAACTTCTAGTAAAGGTTTTGGTGTCAGCCACAAAGGCGGCGGTAAATCAACTTTAACTTCTAAATTGGCTTTACCGATAAGATAGGTTTTGCCCTGATTTTGGCTGGGAGATAATTTTCCTTTAACCTTGAGGAAAAAGCGTTCGTTGATGTATTCAATTCCTCGAATTTCGCAATTTTCTGAGTTTAAATATACCGTGCCACTTGCCCCCGACCAAACTTTCAAAACTACAGTTGGTTGAAAATGATACATTTCCATAAAATTTAGAGGGCGCATTTTCAAACGAAAATGGGTCTCTGATAGCTGCTCCATCAACTTGGGATTGGCGATCGACGTTACCAGACGTTGCGGTTGACGCAGATAATGTTGAATTGGTATCCCTTGTTCTTCGACGATTATTTTTACTGCTTCTGTGGCAACAAAATGAGCGTACATAAAAAAACTCAGACTCTACTTATTTCTTAATTTTAATTTATAAAACTTAAATTTGAGTTGGCAATATCCGATCCGATTAGGAGCGCATGACTTATAAGATTAAACTGTTTAGACGCTCGATTTACTTTTTAGTACAAAACTTTACAATAAGTTGAGGTTTACTAATATGCCAATTTCCATTGCCTACTTGGGTCCAACTGGGACTAACACAGAAACTGTGGCATTGGCTTATCAGAACTGGTTAGCCAATCAAACAGGTCAAGAATCGATTTTATGTCCTTATCCGAGCATTGCCCAAACCTTATACTCAGTCGTTCGGGAAGAAGTTCAATTAGCTGTTGCCCCAGTAGAAAATTCAATTCAAGGTAGCGTGGCAATTACCCTAGATACTCTCTGGCGGTTGGATAAATTACAAATTCAACACGCCCTAGTATTGCCGGTCGCTAATGCTCTATTGTCGCTAGCTTCGTCTTTAGAAGCCATTCAAACCGTTTATTCCCATCCTCAAGCCCTTGCCCAATGTCAAAATTGGCTAGAGAAGTTTCTGCCATCTGCTCAGCTAATAGCTACCAATTCAACTACAGAAGCATTGCAATATCTCGATCGAGATTCAACAGCAGGAGCGATCGCTTCTCCGAGAGCATCTAAATTATACAAAGTGCCGATTCTAGCTTCTTCTATCAATGATTATCCCGACAATTGCACGCGCTTCTGGGTATTGGGTTTACCAGCAGCGAGAAATGGCTCTCACATATCTCTAGCCTTTAGTCTTCCTGCTAATGTTCCTGGAGCATTAGTTAAACCGTTGCAAGTCTTTGCTCAGCGAGGGATTAACCTCAGTCGGATTGAATCTCGCCCAACTAAGCGATCGCTGGGAGAGTATCTATTTTTTATTGACTTAGAAGGAAATATTAATGACGAATCAACTCAAGCAGCTTTAAGCGAATTATCTACTCACGCAGAATTACTCAAAATTTTTGGTAATTACAATGTTTTACCAATTGAATCATTACCAGCAAGCAATCCTTAATTTAAGGCATCTTTAAGAGCAGTACGAGCAGCAAAATGATTACGAGTAGAGGTAAGAATATCTATTTCTCGTTGCAAGCGAGCAGCAGTATCTTGCATTTCTAAAAGTGACTGTTGCTCTGATGGTACTCCATAAAGATTGCTTGCTATCCAGTAAGACAATTCTACTGGCAAGTTAGGAAGGTCTTCTGGCAGTTCAATTTTCTGGTCGTATAACTTAGCAGACAAATGTACTACATCTCGCAGTAGCCTTTCTACGTCTTCTGACATTGGTCTGAGGTCTTTTTCTGGGGGCTGATCCTCAATCCATTCGACTAAGCCTACTCGATAGGGTTTTTGGCGCACGTACTCTAGGACTCGAAACCGCTGTTGCCCCATAGTCCATACTTTCATACGGTCATCGGGCAAGCGTTGATAGTGAACGATTTCAGCGCAGCAGCCGATATTGGCAATTTGACCTTGAACCGGATCGAGCATCAACACCCCGAAACGGCGATCATGTTGCAGAATCGTGTTCATCATGATTCTGTAACGAAATTCAAAGATATGTAGGGGTAGAGGACGACTAGGAAATAAAACCACTTCTGGAAGTGGAAACAAGGGAAGTTCTCTGACCGCAATTGAGGATGAGGATGCCATTTTATTTTGATTGCAACGGAAGCCTTTCTCTTTTACTTTAACGAATTTTTCTGGGGAAGATAGTAAGTAAGTTGCCTATTACCTAATGCTTTCTTCCTTTTTCCTCCTTACTTCTTCCTTCGTTAAGATGAGTTAGAGCTTAACTTCAATATCAACACCTGCAGGTAAGTCCAGTTTCATCAGAGCATCAATTGTTTTGGAGGAAGGCTGATAAATATCGATAATTCTCCGGTGAGTACGGGTTTCAAAGTGTTCTCGCGAATCCTTATCAACGTGAGGCGAGCGCAGGACACAGTAAATTTTCCGTTTTGTTGGCAGAGGAATAGGGCCTATTGCTGTTGCATTTGTTCGGTTAGCTGTATCGACAATCTTCTCGCAAGATGTATCAAGTAAACGACGGTCAAAAGCTTTAAGACGAATGCGAATTTTTTGTTGTTGAATTGTTGCCATTGTTTTAAGTTGTCAAGGTTCGGTAGCTTAAACTGATTGCTAATTATTAATCATTCTGATGATTTTGTTTCAAGACTAGATAGGAGCAGAAAAGTTGCTTGACATTCTGTCACTTCTCTGCTCCTAACTAATTGTTTTGTATTCTACTTCAGGATTTTGGAGACAGCTCCAGCACCGATCGTCCGTCCGCCTTCGCGAATAGCAAAGCGCATTCCTTTCTCGATCGCAATGGGACTAATTAGCTCCACGGTCATTTTAATGCGATCGCCAGGCATCACCATTTCTGCTGTAGAACCATCGTCAGCGGTAAAGGCTGTGATTGTTCCAGTTACGTCAGTGGTACGCACGTAGAACTGAGGGCGATAGTTAGGGAAGAAGGGAGTATGCCGACCGCCTTCTTCTTTTTTGAGTACGTATACTTCTGCCTCAAATTGAGTGTGAGGGGTGATCGAACCTGGTTTGGCAATTACCATACCTCGTTCAATATCTTCCTTCTGGATCCCCCGCAGTAGCAAGCCCACGTTGTCTCCAGCCATACCTTCGTCTAGGGTTTTCTGGAACATTTCTACCCCAGTTACTGTGGTGCTGCGAGTCTCTGCTAGACCAACTAGTTCCACAGTATCGCCAACCCTAACTTTACCCCGTTCAATCCTACCAGTGGCTACTGTACCGCGACCAGTAATTGAAAATACGTCTTCTACTGCCATCAGGAAGTCTTTATCAACGTCCCGTTCTGGAGTAGGAATAAATCCGTCTACCTGATCCATAAGGTCGTAGATTTTATCTACCCACTCATTTTCCCCCTTGGGCATTTGAGGATTTTCCTGCATGGCTTCTACAGCAAGCAGAGCTGAGCCAGATACGATCGGAATATCGTCGCCAGGGAAGTCGTATTCACTTAGCAATTCGCGAACTTCTAACTCAACTAGTTCGAGCAATTCCTCATCGTCAACTTGGTCTTGCTTGTTCAAGAATACAACTAAGTTAGGTACCCCAACTTGTTTGGCCAACAGAATGTGTTCGCGGGTCTGTGGCATCGGACCGTCAGCAGCAGAAACCACCAGAATTCCGCCGTCCATTTGCGCCGCACCCGTGATCATATTTTTGACGTAGTCAGCGTGTCCAGGACAGTCCACGTGAGCATAATGCCTGTCTTCGGTTTCGTACTCCACGTGAGCGGTATTGATGGTGATCCCCCGCGCTTTTTCTTCGGGAGCAGCATCAATGTCTTCGTATTTCTTGGCTTTTGCCTTACCTAAAGCTGCCAGAGTTAGGGTAATTGCTGCAGTTAGAGTAGTTTTGCCGTGGTCAACGTGACCAATGGTGCCGATATTTACGTGGGGTTTTGTCCTTTCAAACTTTGCGCGTGCCATGTATTTACCGTTCCTTTTTTAACTATGCGTTCCCTTTGCTTTTTTCGATGATGGTCTCTGCCACATTACGAGGCACTTCGTCGTAGTTACTGAACTCCATTGAGAAGATACCGCGACCTTGAGTTTTAGACCGAATATCTGTAGCATAACCAAACATTTCTGCCAAAGGAACTTTGGCAGCTACTTTGGCAACGCCATCTTCGGAGTTCATACCTTCAATATTGCCTCGACGAGAGTTAAGGTCGCCCATCACATCTCCGAGAAAATCTTCAGGTACTTCTACCTCAACTTTCATCATAGGCTCTAATATCACCGGAGATGCCTTCTTGACAGCATCTTGGATTGCCATAGACCCAGCAATCTTAAATGCCATTTCGGAAGAGTCTACTTCATGGTAAGAACCGTCTACCAAGGTAACTTTCAAGTCAATTACGGGATATCCAGCGATAATTCCCGATTCGCAAGCTTCTTTCATCCCCTGTTCTACTGCTGGGATGTATTCTTTGGGAATAGCACCGCCAACAATTTTGGAGACAAATTCAAAGCCACTGGCCACTTCTCCTGGTTCTAGCTTGATTACTACGTGACCGTATTGACCCTTACCACCACTTTGGCGAATAAATTTGCCTTCTGTGTTAACTGGTTTGCGCACGGTTTCGCGGTAAGCAACTTGAGGTTTGCCCACGTTGGCTTCTACCTTGAACTCCCGCAGCATCCGATCGACCAGAATTTCTAAGTGTAACTCTCCCATGCCCGCGATCACGGTTTGGTTAGTCTCTTGGTTGCTACTAACTCTGAAGGTAGGATCTTCGTCGGAAAGAGCTTGCAGAGCTTTGGAGAGCTTATCCATATCTCCCTTGGTTTTGGGTTCTACCGCTACGGAAATCACTGGTTCGGGTACGAACAGAGATTCTAAGATAATCGGATTATCTTCGTCACACAGAGTATCTCCTGTGGTGGTATCTTTTAAACCCATAACCGCCCCTAAATCTCCAGCTCGCATTTGATCCACATCTATGCGATCGTTAGATTTGAGTATGATGAGGCGGGAGATCCTTTCTTTTTTATCCTTGGTGGAGTTGTAGACGTAGCTACCTTTGGTTAGCACTCCAGAGTAGACTCTGATAAAGGTTAATCTGCCAAATTTATCTGTGGCAATTTTGAAAGCCAAAGCAGAGAATGGCTCTTCATCGTCAGATTTTCTGACTGCTTCGGTTCCATCTGGTAGAGTTCCCTTAATCGCTGGAACTTCCGGAGGCGAAGGTAGATAATCTACTACTGCATCAAGAAGTAGTTGAACCCCTTTATTTTTGAAAGCGGAACCGCATAGCATCGGCATAATCGTGCCTTCAATGGTGCCTTGGCGCAGTGCCCGTCTAATCTCTTCTTCTGTAAATTCTTCTCCTTCTAGATATTTCTCTAGCAGTTCTTCGTCAGTTTCTGCTACTGACTCAATCATCTTGGCGCGGTATTCTTCTGCCAACTCTTTGAGTTCAGCAGGAATTTCAGTATCTTCGATTTCTTGACCAATGTCGTCTTTGTAAATCTTGGCTCGCATCCGCACCAAGTCCACGATGCCGACAAACTCGCTTTCGCTGCCAATCGGAATTTGGATAGGTACGGCGTTGGCACGCAGGCGATCTTTGACTTGCTCGTATACCTTGAAAAAGTTTGCCCCGGTTCTGTCCATTTTATTTACAAAGGCAATCCGAGGTACTTTATATCTGTCTGCCTGTCGCCATACAGTTTCAGATTGGGGTTGTACGCCTCCCACTGAGCAGAACACAGCGATCACGCCATCTAATACGCGCATCGAACGTTCTACTTCGATGGTGAAATCTACGTGACCCGGTGTATCAATAATATTGATCCGGCAATCGCGCCAGCTGGTGCTGATGGCTGCAGCGGTAATAGTAATTCCCCGCTCCCGCTCTTGTTCCATCCAGTCGGTAACAGCTGTACCTTCATGGACTTCCCCAATTTTGTGGACGATCCCCGAATAAAAGAGGATTCGTTCAGTGGTTGTTGTCTTGCCCGCATCTATGTGTGCAGCAATTCCTATATTGCGTACTTTTTCTAGCGGGATGTCACGTGCCACAGCTACCTCCTTCGTCTTGGCAAGCAAGTTTTGAAACTTTCTTCTTATCTATTTACACTATTTACAATTCTATACTTTCCTTTGCTGATTTTTTTCAGCAATAGGTAGGGCGCGATCGCTCTGCTGGTCTACTTTCTTTTGGTTAGCCCAACTCTAATATCTGT
>JBFRWL010000227.1:0-11704 GCA_051439565.1 Prochloraceae cyanobacterium | reverse complement strand
AAGAGGCACACGAGCAGAATCGTGGCTTACCTGGCGTGTGCAACAAGATTAAAGAAGCTAACAAGGTGCTGTCAGATATCGGCATGCAGGCGACTGCTTCGGTTACCATGAGTCACTTGGTAGACTATGATGCGCTACCTGATTTTTTGACATCTCTTGGGTTTAAATCAGTCGTTTTTTCCTACCCTTTAACTAAACTTGATTCAAACTTCCGGGGTTATTCTGATGATGGGCTTGTTACCCACACCAATGAAGGCCTTTGGCAAGCTTATGAAAAAGTAAAGCAACTGAAAAAGCGATTCTGTGTGGTGAATCCCGAACTTTCCCTGGAAGAAATGCAGCGGTTCGTGCGCAATGAGGAGCAACGATATCCTTGCCTTGCGGGTTATCGATTCTTCTTCCTCGACTGGGATTTGCAGATGTGGCGTTGCCACTTTTGGGATCAGCCGATGTGCTCTATTTACGAGTTCGATAGCTCTAAGCTCGTGCGCGATGGTTGTACTAAGTGTATGATTAACTGCTACCGAGATTCGAGTCTCATGCAGCACATCGCTGTATCCGTGCACGATGCTTATCAATCAATGAAGAAAGGTAATTTGGTAGATACAGCAAAGGCTTTAACCAGGAAAGGCAACCTTGATTCCCTGCGGGCAGTGATGGAGGAGTTACCTTGGATCTTGCGATTCTGATCGCGGTCGATCGGTCCCTTTTGGCAGAGAGAGGCACGAGTTTAGGAGCGATCGAAGGGAACAAGGATATTTTCTCCAACGAGCTTGTTTCCTTCTGCCCTCTGCCCTCTGCCCTCTGCCTTGTTTAAACTTTCGCCAAGGTGCGGCTATGACGCTCTTTGAGATAGGCAAAGAATTCTCTTCCTTCCCGTAGGCGGCGTACTAGCATTTGGGGATCGCCCAACATTTCCTGAACGATGGGAATAATTGCCCCAGGACGGAAGTAAAATCGGCGGTACATCTGTTCGACTGCATCTTCAATGTCAGCGGCGGAAAGGTGAGGATATTGCAGCGCCGACATTTGAATCCCGGAGTCAGCTACCAGAGAACTATCATTAAACCAACCGTTTTCCTCTGCCTGACGATAGAGTTCTGTACCGGGATAGGGAGAGGCGATCGACACCTGAATAGTATGGGGACTAACTTCGCAAGCAAAGCGAATAGTATCTTCGATAGTTTCGCGGCTTTCATTGGGCAAGCCGATAATAAAGGCTCCGTGAACTTTAATGCCCAGTTTGTTGCAGTTTTCCATGAATTTGCGGGCAACTTCTAATTTAATTCCCTTTTTAATGCCATCGAGAACTTGCTGATTGCCCGATTCAAACCCTACTAAGAGGAGACGCAGACCGTTGTCTTTTAATTGTTTGAGGGTGTTGTAGTCGAGGTTGGCGCGGGCGTTACAACTCCAGGATAGTTTGAGGCGTTTGAGGTGTTCGCTAATGGCGATCGCCCGTTGCTTGTCGATCGTAAAGGTGTCATCATCAAAAAAGTATTCTCGGATCCCACTGCCAAAAAGGGACTTGCCCAGTGCCATCTCCTTGCCCACTGCTTCAGGACTTTTGGCGCGGTATTGGTGTCCGCCGATCGTTTGCGGCCACAGGCAGAAGGTACACTTAGCCGGACAACCGCGTCCAGTATAGAGGGAAATGTAGGGATTAAGGAGATAACCGATTAGATACTTACGAATATCGAGATTTTCTGCGTAAACAGGGAAAACGCTGGGCATAGAATCCCAGTCGTGGATTAATTCTCGTTCGGGGGTATGTTGGATTTTGCCCTGCTGATCGCGGTAACTGAGTCCTTTGATTTGGTCGTAGGGTTTCCCTTCCGCTAGTTCCTTACAGGTGTAGTCGAATTCGTTACGACAGACAAAATCAAGAATTGGATGCTCCTGTAGGGTTTTTTCTGGCAAAACTGCTACGTGCGCGCCGATTAAGCCCACTTGCGTGTCGGGATTCTGGGCTTTAATCGCTTCGGCACACTTGACATCATTGGGGAGGGTGGGGGTACTGGTGTGCATGATTACCAGTTCGTAATCCTTGGCAACCTTGAGCACGTCTTCCACAGTTTGTCCGTGCGGTGGAGCGTCTATCAGCTTACTACCAGGAACGAGTGCCGCAGGTTGTGCCAGCCAGGTCGGATACCAGAAAGAGGTAATTTCCCGTTTTGCCTGGTATCTTGCTCCTGCACCGCCATCAAAGCCATCAAAAGAGGGGGGATTAAGAAATAGGGTCGTTTTCATCGTGTCTCCTCGCACTACCACTTATTCATTACAGTTTAGGCTAAAAACACGAAGCCGCCACCAACGCTAGATCTTCGATTTTTTAGCAAAATTAGCGAGAATCCTACGACCGAGAAAAACTGTACCCTTATTCTTTCCTAAGCTGAAACCAGCATTGTTTCCTTGAGAGACTAATAATTTATGCTTGATAAGTGTTAAGCAACTAGATTATTAGCACAGAAAATTTTCTGGCAATTTCTAGAACTTTTAGGAGGAAGAGGTAAATTATAGCGAGAGTGAAAGTCCTTCTGAACTTTGTAGCTTAAGCGAGGAGACATTTGACGAACGATTTGGGTTAAGAGTCGATCTCCTGTAGTTTGAATTAAAGATGAGGGAAACTTGCAAATAAACTCAGGAAATTTAACTGCTACTCTCAAGTGAAGCTCCCACTTCACTCTAGTAATAGTACTGGGCAGTTGAAAACTCCATTTCTTTTTGTTTATTCCCGATACTGCTAATTCTGCAGGAACTTCCAATAAACTCATCGAAGCCTGATAGTCAACTTCGTAACCAGGAGGGTTATAATTAGGCACAGGAACGGTACCCATGAAATAAATTCCTTGTCCTAAAGATTGCAAAACTACGCCCATTTTGGCTTCTACCTCATAGCCGAAAGAACCAAAACGTCCGATCGTCATAGCATAGCCATCGTTACCTAAAGGTTCTACCTTCATCGGTTGGGCACAGTGGGAAAACCAGTCCTGATGCGAATCAAGATACTCAGCAACAGTTTGACTATCGCTGTATATGTCTAGATGACCTTGAAAATGAGTCTGAAAATGGAACTGTTTTTCTGGTACCAGTTCCAGATTATCTGCTTTTACCTGAGTCTTAGTTAGAGAAAGTCGCTCCTGACCAGCAAATTTCAGGTGATCGCTCATCGTATCTTTAATTAGTTGAAACTCCATCGCTGCTTAATATACCGAAATTGTTTACTATTTTTCCGATCTAAAAATCTAAATAAATCATACAAAAGTTTATATAACTTCATACAATTTAAAAGTAGCATTTTAAGCTGTAACTAAGCGGGAGCTAAGGAGAACGGCATGAAAGCATTGGTAGTAGGTGCAACTGGGCAAACAGGACGGCGAATTGTGGAAGATTTAGTTAAGCGCAATATAGCTGTTAGGGCTTTAGTGCGTAACTTAGAAAAAGGTAAAGAAATTTTACCACCAGAGGCAGAATTAGTAGTTGGCGATGTTCTCAAACCAGATAGTCTAGAAAAAGCCATTGGCGACAGCACAGTTGTGCTGTGCGCTACTGGTGCTACCCCTAGCTTAGATATCGCGGGACCTTATCAAGTAGATTACCAAGGTACGAAAAATTTGGTTGATGTATCTAGAAGCAAGGGGATTGAGCATTTTGTGTTAGTTTCCTCTTTGTGTGTTTCTAAATTTTTCCATCCCCTCAACTTGTTTTGGTTAATTCTATATTGGAAAAAACAGGCAGAGGAATATATTCAAAAAAGTGGTTTGACTTATACAATTGTTAGACCTGGTGGTCTTAAAAATGAAGATAACTCAGATAAAATTGTCATGTCATCCGCAGATACGCTATTTGAAGGGAGCATTCCCCGCGTTAAGGTAGCAGAGGTTTGCGTAGAATCTCTATTTCAATCAGCAGCGAATAATAAAATTGTCGAAATAATTGCTAAACCAGAGGTAGAGGAAATGAACTGGGAACAATTATTTGCTAAGGTCGTCTGAGTCTGATAAGTTGCTACGCTCTTAATTTGCTAGTGTTGGCAGAGAGGAAGAACGCTTAAAAATTGCATCTTTAGAGTGCAATTTAGCGTTGTCGGGGATAACCCCCAAACTGTATTGCCGAACCATCAATATGAGATGATAATCGACACGATAACTTTACACTTTGCACATAGAATCTTCATATAAGTAGGTGGGTTAATTAGAAAATTGTTGAGAGAGGAGTGTGGGAAGTGTGGGGAGTAATTTTATCCCTCTTGTCTACCTTGTCTCTCCTCCTCTCCCTCTGTGTCAACACCAGTAAACTAGAAACGTAACAGCTGATCAGGCCTGATCGCGAGAACAAAATGTATACATTTCTGGGAATAAAGAAAAATCTATTACGTCCTCGCAATTTAGCGATTTTACTGGGGATATGCTTGTTAGTCTTACGCTTACAGACCATAAATCAACAGCTGAGATCGCGCTTTAATTCCTCTGCTAAAATTTATGGCACGCAACCACTGGCAATGAAAGGGGGAGATCCCTACATTCGTGCCTTGATGCGAACGATCTCCGCCAGCGAAGCAAATTTACCCCGTCCCTACCACGTAATCTATAGCGGTAAGTACGTTTCTAATTTAGGTCGCCATCCCAATCGCTGCATTCGGATTATGGCTGGACCTAATAAGAACAAATGTTCTACAGCAGCAGGGCGCTATCAGTTTATTAAAACCACCTGGGATGAGACAGCACAACGCTATCATCCTAAAAAAAACTCAAACTTTCCTTGGTCGAGCGAATATAGCTTTGAACCTAAATACCAAGATAAAGTAGTTTACGCTTGGCTAAATGACTCTCAAGCTTGGGGTAAGGATATACCCAAACTCTTGCGCCAGGGAAAAATTAAATATGTATTGCGTTTGCTTTCTGGTACCTGGACTAGTTTAGGATATGGGATTGAAACAAATTCCAACAGTCGTTATTTGCCCCAAATTTACCAAAATATGTTGAACGAGGAATTAGGCAAAACTGGCTATCTGAAGAAGGCAGAGGGGAGAGGGGGAGACAAGGGAGAAGGGGAGAGAGATTTATCTGTGAGAATGCAATTTAGTATGACTTCTGACTCCTAAAACCAAGGTAGATTTATAGTAATCATTTAGTGAAATGATAAGTAGGTAGGCAAAAATAAATATAAAACTGAAATGAGGAGTTAGCTATTTGTTTTTACCTGTGACCTCTGCTCTCTGACCCCTCTCTCAACCATTTTCTAATTAATTTGACCGACCTACTTATAAGCTATTTAAGATGATTTCTCGCCGGAAAAGATATCTTGTCCTTATCCTCCTCAGTCTGGGTTTAGCCATTAGTTTTGGCTTGATTTATTCATGCAAATCAGATGAGCTGCTGGCAGAAAAACCAGCGATCGCTGAGGGTTTGGCTATCCCGATCGACTGTAGTTTGGGAAAAGATTGCTTTGTGATGTTGTATGTCGATCGCGATCCAGGACCAAAAGCGATCGATTTCGGTTGCGGACGGCAAACCTATGACGGTCATAAAGGAACAGATTTTGCTATTTCCGACCTGCAACAGATGGCAAAAGGCGTTCCCGTAACTGCTGCTGCTGCTGGAACTGTTCTGCGCGTCCGCGATGGCGCACCAGACAAATTGGTTGAAACTGAAGCAGAGCAAGAAGCTGTTCGGGATAGAGAGTGCGGCAACGGTATAATTGTAGAACACGATAATGGCTGGGAAACTCAATACTGCCACCTGCGCCAGGGAAGCATCGCCCTTACCCCAGGAACTAAGGTAAAAAAAGGTACAGTTTTAGGGATGGTAGGAGCATCAGGCTTAGCCTCCTTTCCCCACGTTCATCTCACTGTAAGCTATCAAGGTCAGGTAGTAGATCCTTTTGTCGGTGTTAACCAGGCTTCTGGCTGTCAGGTAGATCGCCGTCCTCTTTGGGAGCAAACTTTAGAATACTCGTCTACTGGCTTGATTCGGGCTGGATTTGCGCCAAAAGTACCCCAACAGGCAGAATTATGGCGAGGATTATTCTCAGACACTAGCTTACCTCAAAATATTCCTGCACTGGTTTTTTGGGTTCATGCCTATGGAGTTTTACAAGGAGACGTGGAAAAATTTAAGCTAAGCGCACCAGATGGAGAAGTTGTGGTGGAAAACACAAACACCCTCGAAAAATCTTTTCGTAGCTGGGTTAGTTATGCAGGGAAACGCAATAATATCCAAACTCCTCTTCCAACAGGTGTATGGCAAGCAGAATATCAACTAATGCGAGGCGATCGCCCTGTCTTTGAGCTGAAGCGGGAGTTACGAGTCTCGAATTAATTCAAAACTCGTTACTTAATTATTGCCACTCTTTAAAGGAAAATGTAAAAATGAATACAGAAATTTACTTTAATATCCTATAAGCACTTTCCTTAACATGAAACTTTCTTATCGCGGTGTAAGTTACGAAAACTCCCAATCAATCCTAGAGGTGACCGAAGGGGAGATTGGCGGTAAGTGGCGGGGACAAAACTGGAAATATCGCTATCCCAGACACATTCCCCAACTCCAGCCTAAGTTATACAGACAGTATAGAGGCGTTGCCTACAGTATTTGTTCTCAAGAGGAAGTAACTTGCGTTAATGTCCTCAAAAAGCCTTATAAAGTGGTTGCTAATGAAGAGAAAAACCTAAACTGGGGAAATATTCGCCGCCAACTCGAACGTTTATTCAAAACAACTAAAAAGAGCGAAGACGAAAATTTATCCAATCATCGCTGAGAGCGATCGCTTTTTGTGAGATTAAATAAAAGATACTTCTATCGTAAGTTAAGCAATTGCAACTCTTAGAACCTAACAAAGCTGAACGACATCAACTGGGTGTCGTTTTTTCAGCTCAACCATTTATAAACAAGGCAGAGGGTAGAGGGTAGAGAATCTATTAAAAGCAAATTTAAACTACTTTGAACTGAAGCAAAGGTTAAGACACTTTTATCTGTTCCCTATTCCCTGTTCCCTGTTCCCTACCATTACAGCAGATAAGAAAAGATTTTATCTATTGACTTGAAGGAGAACCATAAAATGTTACAAGCTTATCGTCAACATCTTGCCGAAAGGGAAGCATTGGGAATTCCTCCCTTACCTTTAAATGCACAGCAGACTTCTGAGTTGTGTGAATTGCTGAAAAACCCATCTGAAGGAGAAAAAGAAGAATTATTGCTGATGTTGCGCGATCGCATTCCTCCTGGCGTGGATGAAGCAGCATACGTCAAGGCAGGATTTTTAACCGCGATCGCCAAAGGAGAAATAAAATCTCCCTTAATTTCTTCCCAAGGTGCTATAGATTTGTTAGGGACGATGATCGGGGGTTACAACGTTCAATCTCTAATAGAATTGCTTCAATCTAGAGATACAAACTTAGCATCCGCCGCCGCTAATGCCCTCAGTAAAACACTACTCGTCTTCGACGCTTTCAACGAAATATTTACCCTATCTGAAGTCAATCCTCACGCCAAACAGGTCATTGACTCTTGGGTAAATGCGGAGTGGTTTATCAGTCGTCCCAAAGTACCAGAAGCGATCGAAGTTACTGTCTTCAAAGTAGCAGGAGAAACCAACACCGACGACTTATCCCCCGCACCCAAAGCCAACACGCGTCCAGATATTCCCCTGCACGCCTTAGCGATGCTGGAATCTAGAATGCCTGAGGCCTTGGATACCATTGCCAAATTGAAACAAAAAGGGCATCCTGTTGCTTACGTTGGGGATGTAGTAGGAACTGGATCTTCTCGTAAATCGGCAGCTAACTCCTTAATCTGGCATATAGGCGAAGATATCCCCTTTGTTCCCAACAAGCGCCGAGGAGGATATATTTTAGGTGGTAAAATTGCTCCCATTTTCTTTAATACTTCTGAAGACTCCGGTGCATTTCCGATCGAATGCGATGTCACCAAGATGGAAACAGGCGATGTAATTACTATTCATACTTATAAAGGAGAAATTACCAACCAAGCAGGGGAAATCATTTCTACCTTTACCCTCAAACCCGATACCATTCTCGATGAAGTTCGCGCTGGCGGACGCATCCCCTTATTAATTGGAAGAGGATTGACCGATAAAACCCGCGAAGCATTAGGTTTAGAACCCTCTACCGCCTTCATCCGTCCCCAAATGCCAGAAGATACGGGTAAAGGCTTCACCTTAGCACAGAAAATAGTAGGCAAGGCTTGCGGTTTAGCTGGAGTTCGTCCTGGTGCTTCTTGCGAACCGATAATGACCACCGTTGGTTCTCAAGATACTACTGGTCCGATGACTAGAGATGAGTTAAAAGAACTTGCCTGTCTTGGTTTCAATGCAGACTTAGTGATGCAAAGTTTCTGTCATACTGTAGCTTATCCCAAACCTGTTGATATTAAAACCCACAAAGAATTGCCCGATTTCTTTGCTACTCGCGGTGGGGTGGCTTTGCGTCCTGGCGACGGTATTATCCACTCTTGGTTAAACCGGATGTTGTTACCGGATACTGTCGGTACTGGTGGCGACTCTCACACTCGTTTTCCCTTGGGTATTTCTTTCCCTGCTGGTTCGGGTTTGGTAGCTTTTGCTGCAGCATTAGGAGTGATGCCTTTAGATATGCCCGAATCTGTGTTAGTTAGATTCACAGGCGAATTGCAACCAGGGGTGACGTTACGAGATATTGTTAACGCTATTCCTTATGTTGCCATGCAACAAGGAAAATTAACTGTTGGCACAGAGAACAAAATAAATGTGTTTAACGGACGCATCATGGAAATGGAAGGCTTGCCAGATTTGAAAGTAGAACAAGCCTTTGAACTCACTGACGCTACTGCGGAACGTTCTTGCGCTGGTTCCACTATTAAACTGGGTGTAGATACGGTTTCTGAATATCTGCGATCAAATATTGCCCTGCTAAAAAATATGGTGGCAAGAGGTTATCAAGATGCCCGTACTATTATGCGTCGGGTAGCGAAAATGGAGCAATGGTTGGCAAATCCTGAGTTAATGTCAGCAGATGCAGATGCAGAATATGTAGATACGATCGAAGTTAATTTGAACGAGATTAAAGAACCAATTGTTGCCGCACCAAATGACCCCGACAATATTAAATTAATGTCTGAATGTGTAGGGGACAAAATTGATGAGGTATTTATCGGTTCTTGCATGACCAATATCGGTCACTATCGGGCTGCTGCCAAGATCTTAGAAGGTGCAGGAAAGATCAAAAGTCGTCTGTGGATTTGTCCGCCTACTCGCATGGATGAAAAGCAACTGCGAGAAGAAGGAGTTTACGCTATTTTTGCCGCATCAGGTGCGAGGACAGAAATACCTGGATGTTCCCTATGTATGGGCAATCAAGCGCGAGTTGAAGACGGTGCAACTGTCTTTTCTACTTCCACTCGTAACTTTAACAATCGCATGGGTAAAGATGCGCGAGTTTATCTAGGTTCGGCAGAATTAGCAGCCGTTTGCGCCTTGCTGGGACGCATTCCTACTGTTGAAGAATACCTGGAGATTGTCAAGGAGAAAATTGACCCCTTTGCAGGCGATTTATACCGCTATCTCAACTTCAATGAAATAGAAGGTTTTGAGGATGAAGGACGGGTAATTCCTTTAGAAGAAATGCCCAAAATTGAAGATATTTTGGGTATGCCTGTTTAACCTTTACTCTAAACCCTCTCCTTTTTTTGGGAGGGGGAGAAAGATATAAGTGGGGAGTGTGGCAATACTGCTTGGTTAAGTTTACAAGTCATATGGTGAGGCAAATTTAGAATTGAGAATTTAGAATTCGATCGCGGTTTGCAACCAGACAGTAGTTTTTACATTCACAACGAACCATTAATAGTTATATTATTTTCAGATACAATTTGCTCTACAAAAAAGTAATTTAGTCAACCCCTTGTATCAAAAAATTATATTCCTAAACATAAATCAATGCTTCCAGGCGATCGATTTCTCAGCTCTTAATGCTCAAAATACAGATAATTTATACAGTAAATCAATGATTTCAGGGAATGGGTATTTTTTTTAGTTATAAAAAACCCAATCATAGCAAATTGACATAACTGCACTATTGTCCCTCAAACAACGCAATCTCGTCGAGAAATTGAGAATATTTTTAACAAATTGGCAATTATTAAGTTAAGTAACGGTGCGAGATTAATTTAAACATTAAAACTAATTACATGATCGTTATTATCTATACTTATGTATGCCGATCGAGTCTACTAAAGATTTTGTGGCGGCGATCGCTTCTGAGGTAAATTCGATAACCTATTTAAAAGTCCATGGGAATTGATAGGTAGAGAAGCTTATTTCTTGCACTTGAGTGACTTGACTTTAGAGCTAAACCATTGATTTATCAAGGTTTTATAGTTATTCAGCCGACCCTATTTTAAAAATTAAAAAGCCTCGAAATGGAAAGGTATTTCCTCTCATCAGTAGTCACATTTTTCCAAAAATAATCGCAATTTAGTTGCACTCTCAACTACTGACGCAAGATATCCCGCACTACCATCAAAATTTCCCCCAATCGATTTTTACCGCTGCCATCTTTACCGCAGCCCCAATAATAATCAATGGGCGAATTCTCCACAATTAACTCTTCCCCTGTAGAAAGTAGTACCTGACCGATCTCGGCGTGAGTTTGAAACTTCTTCAGGACGGCTTTTCTCATAATCTCGTCTTTCACTTGCTCCCAATCACTGCGTAGAGGATGAGCGCGATCGCGTCCCATTTTTGCCGCTTCTTTAGGATTTTTGACTTCCCGAATTTTATTAGCCCAAACAGGATCGGTATCGATAAACTTTTGTGCCTGAAAATAATGTTCGCTAGTTACCCACCAACGTTCATCTAGCTCAAAACCGTGTCGGGAAAAGTTGGAAAAACAGCCATAAGGTTGTTCGCGAGTGCTGTAGAAATAGATAGTCATAAGTAGGTTGGTCAAATTAATTAGAAAATGGTTGAGAGAGGGGTCAAAAATCACTCTAATTCCCTATGGCTTTACCTGCTATCCAAGAAGTTGTCCAAGCACTCTGAAAATTAAATCCACCTGTAACACCATCTATATCTAAAATTTCCCCAGCAAAATACAGTCCCGGACAAATTTTACTTTCCATAGTCTTAAAATTCATTTCCTTGAGATTGACCCCACCACAGGTAACAAATTCTTCCTTAAATACACCTTTTCCTTCAATTTGATAGCGTCCCTGAGTCATTTCTTGAACTAATTTATTTAAGTTTTTTTTAGATAACTCTGCCCAAGGTTTTTCATCATTAATGCCGACAAAATTAACTAAACGCTGCCAAAATCTTCTCGGTAGAGAAACAGGCGCATAACTAGAAATCTTTTTCCTCGGTATCTGAGATTTAATTTCTAACAGATATTGACGTAGAGTTTCTGGATTATATTGAGGCACCCAGTTAATTATTAATTGCATGTGATAATTATTTTCATAGAGAATTCTTGCCCCCCAGGCAGATAGTTTGAGTACAGCAGGACCACTGAGCCCCCAATGAGTAATCAACAATGGTCCTGTTTGCTGCAGTCGATCAACTGCAGCAGTTTTATTCCCTCGTTTTTTGCCTCCAGATGAGATTTTTTTGGACAAATGGAGATTTTGTGCTACACTTAAGGACGTACGGCAGGGAGTGCCGGAATTCACGCCTGAGGAGCTAGTTGTAAGACTAGGAACTGTCTCTTATACAC
>JBFRWL010000226.1:0-8841 GCA_051439565.1 Prochloraceae cyanobacterium | reverse complement strand
CTCCATACTATTAACTATTGCGCCAATAAAGGCACGAATGCCTTGAGTAGCGAGAATCTGGTTGTAGCTCTGGATTTCTTTCTGATTGAGAGGAGCCCTTCCTAGGAAGTGTTTAGTCCCTAGTTCAATCACCTTAGTATTCGGGAAGGGGGCGTAGAACTCCTTAAGGTAGAGCTCCGAACAACCCAAAGCTTCGATGAACTCCTTAACAGTGATTTCCCCATTGCTAAGTTTACTCTCAAGGGAAGTAAATTCATCCTGGACGATGAAGGGGGCGAGGTCGCGTTCGAAAATCTGGCGATAGGCTGCCCGAATTGCGTTTTGCACTGCTACCCTATCGTTAAGATCGGTTAGCTTGAATATCTTACTTTGCTGGCGCTGTACTGATACTCCTTGTTTTATACGGAATTTAATTTCTGGTTCTGTACGCATGGAAGTAACTTGACCCAGCTCAATAAAGCGCGGGGTTACTTGCTTCTCAACTTTAGCGCCAATATCCTCGCCCAGACTGCCAGGTCTGGTCTTGCGTAACTGCAACCCAGCAGGGGTCAAATAACGCTCGTAAGGCACTGTATCTTCCCCAAACGCCTCAGCATATTCAGGGCTATCGATAAGTGCGTCTACTAGGGCATATAAGCCTTTTTTAGAACAAATATCGAAGTACTTATTCATCTCAGCTCGCCCATAGGTGGGACGACCCAACAGGCGGCGATGAATGTACTCAACTGCCTTAACTACATAAAACGGAGTCCAGTAGGTATTGCGGAATACATCCGACTTGCCTAGCAGGCGAACAAACTCTCGGACAGTAATTTCACCGTTTTCTAGCTTGCTTTCTGCGTCTGTCAAGCGCTGACCTTGGTAGACATCTCGTCCAAAAACTTGTCGATAGCAGGCAATAATCAATGCTTTAGTAGAGGTTTCTACAAACTCAGCAGTACTTCCTTTGCCTTTGCTTTGGGAAACTGGGGTAGCGCGGAAAACCTTGGCACCTAGAGAACCGGGAAACTCGCCTCTGGCTGACGGATTGCTGTTTTGGTTATTAATAGCTGGCCCTCGGTGAATTAGAAGGCGCTTGGTATCCTTGCTAAAGGGCGCAGGGCGAGTGTTGGGGTTGCGGGTTTCTTTAGGGAAAATTGCCCCAAACTGAATTTCTAGGGGGTCGTTACCAGAACCGTAGACGTGTTGGTCTGGTAGAGGCCGATCGTACTTAGCAAAGGTGGTAACGAATTGAGGAACTTTGCGGAAGGGGGCGCTGTAGTTAAACAGGTCTTGCTGCATTCCCCAATTACGGCATTCTTGTGCCTCTTGACCCAATCCTCGAAGATAAGGAACAGTTTCTTCGCCAAAATAGTCGGAGTATTCCTGAGAGTCTACTAAGGCATCGATTAAGGCAGACAGTCCACCTTGGGAAACAATGGAGAAGTATTCTTGTACTTCTTCCCGCGAACTAGGGCCGCGACCGAGGACGTGACGGAATGCTAGTTCGAGAGCGCGACTATTGATAAAGGGTTCGTAGAATTGTTGCCGGTATAGAGGAGATTTGGCTAGGCGACGGACAAACTCTTTCATCGAGATGTCGCCATTTTTTACCTGAGATTCCAGATAGGAAATGGACTGGTTATAGGCACGGTTGATGTCCCTTTCAAATATTTGGCGGTAGGCAGCTTTGATGACAGCTTGTTTTTCCAAGGCCGACAGCCCGGGCTTCATAACAAATTTTTGCCGATTTGCCGCAGCATTGAAGTAACTTTGAGGCAGTTGCAGACCTTGCTGATCTCCAGAAGGGCGTTGCCGCAGTTTGTTAGAGGGAGTGGGGGCTTTAAATTCGTTAATTAGAATATCAAAGTATTCAGTAACGATTTGTTTGGCCTCTGCATCTCTCTTGAAGTATTCGATCGACGCAGCACGCATAGTTTGCAGGGCGACGATCGTCGCATCTGTCGAACAAGCATTTTCAATTACTTCCCGCAGTCCTCGGGTGTTGACGACAAGGATATTGGGATCGCCAGCTACAATAGCGTAGGTGGTGTAACGCAAGAACCAAGATAAGTCCCGCAGAGACTTCTGCATATTGCTGGGACCATAGCGGGCAACGTTAATCGGTCTAAATCCTGGCGGTGTAGGGCCTGTACTTACGCCACTAAATAGAGAGCGCAAGCCGCCAAATAAACCGCCACCGCCACCGCCGCTTTCCACGTAGGTAACAGTTCCCAGTTTCATCCCTTCTCGTAGCTCTGCTGTGGTAGTTGCACCTGCCATCGCCATTTCTTGGGGTTTTTCTTCCTCAGGCTTTTCTAGATAAGCCAAGGGGGAACCCCCTACGAAAATCCGGTTGGCGGCACGGGAAACTATCAAATCAGAATTGTTAGTAAGCGTCTGGGCAATTTCAAGACGCTTGCTGCCAGAGCGAAAATAAGTTGTTAATTGATTTAGTTCGCTACTTTCTAAAAAGCGATCTTGCTGTTCTGCTGTAGAAATCGCCGATACTGGGACAGTTTGATAGAGTTGGGGACGTGCTAATGAACTTCCGCCACTTGCCTTTACACTCATTGGATTTTAACTATCTCCCAAAAATTGCTGCTGTCTTAAAGGTTAAAATCGACCTCTGAAATCTGAAGGGGCTAACAGGCAAAGAACTTATGTATTAGATTTAGCAAGTCTGGAGCGATTTTTCGGCTAGAGTCAAACTGTTATGAGCTTGTATCTAGCTTCACATCTAAATTCCCGACTGATTGCTTTGCTGTTGCCTTGTTTGACAGTCCAGAGTATTAGTTATTATCTCTACCTCCTTAACAGGGAAAGATAAAACAAAGGTTTTATATGTCTCTCAGCATCTAGAGTAAAACGTTTCTGACTTCCTAAGTGTCTTTGTTAAGAAGTATGTAGAAGAAGATTGTTAAACCGATCCCACGCATAGATGACCTGGAATTTCGTGTCGATCGTTGATCGTCGACTGCTAAGTAGATTGATTGTTCAAATTAATCAGAAAATGGTTGCGACAGGAAACAGGCAACAATCAACCCCAACAACTAACTACTCTGCCTTCTTCAAATATTTTTTCGGTTTTGCGGTACCAAAATGCTCTACCTTAAAAAAGATCTCGACTCTTATCAAAGCTGGTGATGTCCGATCCTCAGACCACAAGAGCTGCTGTTGCAAAACTCTACAACACCTATCCTTTCCCTCCAGACCCTCTTTCAGATGACTTCCCCCCAGGGTCTAATTGGCGCTGGCATTGGTCAGTTGCCTATAGTTTTTGTACGGGGCAAAAACCCTCTCGTCAAGATATCCGCATTTTAGATGCTGGCTGTGGTACTGGTTCGGGAACGGATTATTTAATTCACCTCAATCCGCAAGCGGAAGTGGTGGCGATCGACCTGAGCGAAAAAGCCCTAGAAGTAGCTAGAGAACGCTGTCGCCGTTCGGGGGTACTAGTCAATCGCGCTCAGCCAGTAGAGTTTGTTCAACTCAATGTTGAAGACGCAGGACAACTACCGGGAGAATTCGATCTGATTAACTGCGTGGGCGTATTGCATCACTTGAGCGATCCTGTCAAGGGAATTAAAGCCCTAGCAACTAAACTAGCTCCAGGAGGCTTGATGCATATTTTTGTCTACGCCGAGTTGGGACGCTGGGAAATTAGATTAATGCAGCAGGCGATCGCTCTCCTGCAGGGCGATCGACGAGGAGACTACCGCGATGGGGTGCAGGTGGGTCGCCAATTATTTGATTCCTTACCAGAAAATAATCGAATTGTCAAGAGAGAAAAGGAGCGTTGGGCGCTAGAAAATCAGCGAGATGCGTCTTTTGCCGATATGTACGTTCACCCCCAGGAAATTGATTATAATATCGAGACGCTGTTTGAGCTCATTGACGCTTCTGGGTTGGAATTTATTGGCTTTTCTAATCCTGGGTACTGGCAACTAGAAAGATTGATTAATCAATCCGATCAGTTGATGGAAAGGGCGGAGTCGTTAAGCGATCGTCAGCGTTACCGACTGATCGAATTGCTCGATCCCGAGCTTAATCACTACGAATTTTTCTTAGGCCGATCGCCCCTACCTCAAGCTGATTGGTCTGCTGAAGAAGCGCTCTTAGCAGCTATTCCCGAAATCAATCCTTGTTTGAGTGGTTGGCCGGGTCGCAGTATTTTTAACCAGGACTATCAACTGATTGATCTTTCAGAAGCAGAATTTGAGTTTTTACAAAAGTGCGATGCTAATTCCTGCCAAGAGCGAACTGTAGGAGAAATTTTAGCTGAGATTTCCTTCGATGTAGCAGGAGTGCGCTCGCTGCTACAAAAACAGCTCGTTATCCTAACACCCAGCTAACCTTGTCATCTTAGCTGGTGGATAATCGGCGTTCAACTGACATACACAAATATTTAACTTTTCGGCGTCCCCGTACCGTGATATTATTGCTGCTGGCTTGTTTTAAGGGCCTTCGCTAGCATCCTAGATGTTAGGGAAGAAAATTTAAATTCTTCAAACCAAACAATATTGCAAGTGACCGTAGCCGAGAAGCGTGACTCAGTCTAATCAATCTCTAGAACCAACTCCACCAAACCAAGATGCTGTAACTGATTCTGACTCATCAGAAGTAAATAATTCCATGGAAGAGTATTACCAACTTCAAGAAACATTGTTGGTAACAACTCTGGTCTTGATAGGTATTATTTCTCTTTGTGTCTGGATTTTTTACAATCTCAACACGTCTCTAAACTACGTGTTAGGTTCTAGCGTTGGTGTGGTTTACTTAAAAATGTTGGGCAGAGATGTAGAGAAGTTGGGCAAGCAAAAAGATCTTGGTTACAGAAGATTAGGTCTTTTTGCTGGGCTAATTATAGTTGCCAGCCAGTGGCAACAATTACACATTATCCCCATATTTCTCGGCTTTCTCACCTATAAAGCTGCAATAATACTTTATATGCTGCAAACTAGCATTATGCCAGGGCAAAAGTAGATTGTAATGGTGGAAAGAAAATTCACATTAAGAGGGCGTTTTGAGAAAAGAATCAATCTTGCTGAATGGAAATGATAGATGCTTTGAATGTTGTAAATTATTTGCCCCTTGCTAAGGTAGAAGTTGGCAATCACTTTTACTGGCAGATCGGTAATTTAAAATTGCACGGACAGGTGTTTCTAACCTCCTGGTTTGTTATTGCCGTTTTGTTACTTGCTTCGCTAGCAGCAACTAGAAATACTCAGATCCAGAAAGCACCTAGTGGCATACAAAATTTAATGGAATATGTCCTAGAATTTCTGCGAGAATTGGCGAGAAACCAGCTAGGTGAAAAAGAATACCGTCCTTGGTTGCCCTTTATCGGCACGTTGTTTTTGTTCATTTTCGTGTCTAATTGGTCAGGAGCATTAATTCCCTGGAAAATCATCGAAATTCCTAATGGCGAACTAGCTGCTCCTACAAATGACATTAACACCACTGTTGCCTTAGCCTTGCTAACTTCTGTAGCTTACTTTTATGCTGGTTTTAGCAAGAAAGGATTAGGATACTTTGCTAACTATATAGAGCCAATTCCAATCCTTTTGCCGATCAAGATTTTAGAAGATTTCACCAAACCCCTCTCCCTAAGTTTCCGTTTATTTGGAAATATTTTGGCAGATGAGTTAGTGGTAGCAGTGCTAGTATTTCTGGTGCCTTTGTTTGTGCCACTGCCCCTAATGGCACTAGGATTATTTACTAGTGCTATTCAGGCTCTAGTTTTTGCTACCTTAGCAGGTGCCTATATTCACGAGGCGATCGAGGGGTACGATGAAGAGCATGGGTAGTTTGGGAAACCTGAAATGAGGCAATCTGAACTGTTGAAATATATCAGCAGTAGCAGAGGAAAATCCTACTGCTAGGAATGCGAAAGTTGTCAATTGAGGCTTCTCAATTTACTCAGTAGGTAACGTCTTAGAAGCAATAAAGAAAAGATAAAAATTTTCCAATTGCTTGCTTAGAGAATCGCAAATAAATAACAATAAACTCTGAATTAGTTCTGTACGAAAGGGAAGAGAGAAAGTCATGGATCCAATTATTGCTTCTGCCTCGGTTATTGCTGCTGCTTTAGCAGTTGGGTTAGCCGCTATTGGCCCTGGTATCGGTCAAGGTAATGCTTCAGGTCAAGCTGTGGCTGGTATTGCTCGTCAACCAGAAGCTGAAGGCAAAATTCGCGGCACCTTGCTGTTAACCTTAGCATTTATGGAATCCCTCACCATTTATGGTTTGGTAATTTCTTTAGTGCTACTGTTTGCTAACCCATTTTCCTAAAGCTTTGTAGTTAAGTAGAGACGCGCTCGAGCGCGTCTCTATATTGTATTTTCCTTCACAACAAATAAAGCTGTAAAAATGTTTGATTTTGACGCTACCTTGCCTTTAATGGCAGTGCAGTTTTTGATATTAATGTTTCTGCTGAATCAAGTTTTTTACAAGCCACTCAACCAGGTATTAGACAAGCGGGCTGATTACATTCGCTCTAATGAAACTGAAGCACGAGAACGCTTATCTAAAGCTAAGGAATTGGCAAAGCAATACGAACAGCAGTTAGGAGAAGCTCGTAAAGAATCTCAACAAATAATTACCGCAGCTCAAGCAGAGGCGAAGAAAATAGCTGACGGGGAAATAGCTGAGGCGCAAAAAGAAGCTCAGGTGAGAAGAGAACAGGTGGCAAAAGAGATAGAAGAGCAAAAGCAACAAGCGATGCAATCTCTAGAGCAACAAGTAGATGCTCTCAGTCGCCAGATCTTAGAAAAACTCTTGGGACCAGAGCTAGTTAAATAAAGCCAATATGGGGATTGTCAATGGGAATGATGGGTAATTGGTTAATATTAGCCACAGAAGGAGGAGGTTTCGGTCTAAAACTAGATCTTTTAGACAGCAACCTGATTAACCTGGCGATTTTGGTGGGAATCCTGGTTTTTTATGGAAAGAAACTTGTAGGTAATATCCTTTTAAAGCGACGGACAGAGATTGCTGAGGAGATTCAAGAAGCTGAAGAACGCCAAAGAAAAGCAGCAGCAGAACTCTCTCAGGCGCAGGAAAATTTAGCAAAAGCTCAAGCTGAAGCAAAAAATATTATTCAAGCTGCCCGAGAAAGAGCCCAAGTAGCTAAAGAAGCGATCGTTGCCAAAATAGAAGAAGATATTGAGCGCTTACAAGAAACGGCACAACAGGATCTCAACACAGAACAAGAGCGAGCGATCGCCGAACTGAAACAGCGAGTAGCTGCTATGGCGCTGGAGCGAGTCGAATCGCAAATGAAAGCTCAATTAGATGAATCGGCTCAGCAGGTACTAATCGAGCGGAGCATTGCTCAAATAGGAGGTGGCTCATGAAAGGTGGTTCGATCAGCTCAAAAGTTGTTGAGCCATACGCCCAAGCATTAATGTCTGTCGCCCAGTCAAATAACCTGACAGAACAGTTTGGCGAAAATATTCGTGCCATATTAGCTTTGCTAGAAAATTCCCCCGAACTGAGCGAGTTTGTGGGGAATCCGATCGTCAAAGGAACAGATAAAAAAGCAGTAATGCAGCGGATTATTGGCGAGGAAACTAACCAATATTTGGTTAACTTTCTCATGCTTTTGATCGATAAACGCCGCGCCATCTTCTTAGAGCAAATTTGCCAGCAGTATCTCGAACTACTGCGACAACTAAATAATACGGTGCTAGCAGAAGTTACCGCAGCAACTGAACTGAACGAGCAGCAACGACAAGCTGTCTCAGAAAAAGTCAAAGCCATGACCCAAGCTCAGGCAGTAGAACTCAAAACCAGCATCGATCCCAATTTAATCGGTGGCGTAATCGTTAAAGTCGGTTCTCAGGTGTTTGATAATAGTCTGCGAGGTCAACTGCGTCGCATTGGACTCAGCCTCACCAGTGCAACTTCCTAGTCATTGGTCATTTAGGCAAATGATTGACAACTAAGGACAAGTGAGAAACAGCAAATAAGAAACAACTAACAACAAATAACTAACATGATCAGCATCAGACCAGACGAAATTAGTAGCATTATTCGCCAGCAAATTGAGTCCTACGACCAACAAGTTCAAGTTTCTAACGTCGGGACAGTATTACAGGTAGGTGACGGGATCGCTAGAATTTACGGCCTAGAAAAGGTGATGGCTAGCGAACTATTAGAGTTTGAAGACGGTACTATCGGCATCGCTCTTAACCTGGAAGAAGATAACGTGGGTGCGGTGTTAATGGGTCAAGGCTTGGGCATTCAGGAAGGTAGCACCGTCAAAGCTACTGGAAAAATTGCGCAGGTTCCCGTAGGCGAAGCCTCGATCGGTAGAGTTTTAGATGCTCTCGGTCGTCCGATCGACGGTAAGGGAGAAATGAAAACTACAGAAACTCGCTTGCTGGAATCGATGGCACCGGGTATTATCGATCGTCGTTCGGTTTGCGAACCCATGCAAACTGGAATTACTGCTATTGATGCCATGATTCCTATTGGTAGAGGACAGCGAGAGTTGATTATTGGCGATCGCCAAACCGGAAAAACAGCAGTAGCAGTAGATACAATTCTCAACCAGAAAGAAGAAGATGTTATCTGCATCTACGTGGCGATCGGCCAAAAGGCTTCTACCGTAGCTCAGGTAGTTGGGACGCTGCAAGAAAAGGGAGCGATGGACTACAGCATCGTAGTGGCCGCCAATGCCAACGACCCGGCTACCCTACAATATTTGGCTCCTTATACCGGAGCGACGCTGGCGGAATATTTCATGTATCAAGGTAAACATACTTTAGTCATCTACGATGACTTGTCCAAGCAAGCTCAAGCTTATCGCCAGATGTCCCTACTGCTGCGTCGTCCGCCAGGTCGGGAAGCCTATCC
>JBFRWL010000225.1:0-13843 GCA_051439565.1 Prochloraceae cyanobacterium | reverse complement strand
CTCTTAAAGTCAGTACTTTAGATTTGCCTGCTACTCAACCAGAAGATAAAATACGTTCAGTGATGGCTTCTATAGTTGGTTTATTTATAGACGCACAAGTCCGCCAAACAGTAAAAGCATCGGAACAACTCCAGCAGTTGCTAGAAGCTGACAATCTTCTAATTGCATCTTTTGAGCGTAAGTAATTTTGCTACCGTAAGGAACAAGGAGCAACAATTTTTGTTTGCTATTCTCTATTCCCGGTTACTTGTGACAACCGCTACGAAGTTTGCGTCAAAGATTTAAGAGTCCATATTGTTCTTGAAGAGTTAACAATTTAGTTCTAGCTTCTGCAGCATTATCAGCTAAATCGGCAAATTCTATAAAACGCTTCAACTCCTTACGCAACAAATTACGTTCGACTTCCCAGGTTTCTCGATCTAATTCCGGAGGCATGACGATCGTATCAAATAAAGTCGCTCTTTCTTTACCTGGATGGGGACGTAAAATTCTGCCTCGACGCTGAATAAATTGACGGGGGTTAGCAGTACTTGCCAAAATAACCGCGTTTTTAATCGCTGGGATATCTACTCCTTCATCTAAACAGCGAATTGCGACTAAACCTTGTAACTCTCCTGTTTCAAATTGACGGCGTAACTTTTCTCTTTCTGCTAGGGGAGTTTCGGCAGTATAAGTATTAACTCGGTAGCCTAATTCTATACCTAAAATATGGGTAACAGCTTCTAATTGACGGCGGTAAATAGCAACGGAACTTTGGACATAACCATCGCCACAATAAAACAGAGTATGGCTAGTTTGCAAGCGCTCAGACATTAATTGGCGCAAAGCTTTTAATTTATTGGCAGCGGCACCAATTAAGCGCGATCGCTGCATCAATAAAGAGGTTAAAGTTTCATTAGTAACTAAGTTTTCATTCTGATTTAATGCCCAACCAATTCGTTTAGTTAATTTGGCATAGGCAAAGGCTTCTGAAGACGTAAGTTCTACCAAAATAGGATAGTAAAGATAGCGTACTAATGCCCCTTGGCTAATAGCATCAGCAAGAGTAAATTCTGGCTGTAAAATCTTACCAAAGTAATTAAATATCGAATCAGTGCCGTCCTCGTCGAAGTATCTTTCTGGAGTAGCAGATAAAGCCAGACGCAAGCCAATTTTAAGAGGTAAACTTTCTTCTAGGCGAGGCGAACCGAGGTTGTGTGCTTCATCGCCAACGATCAGAGTTTTATCGGGGAAAAATTTAAGCTGAGATTGAAATCCTTCACCGATCAAAGTGGAGTTAGTAGTGATGAGAGTGAGAAAAGATTGATTGCCACAGAGAATATTATATAGTCCGGTAGAAAGTTCACTTTGCCAATTGCGGACGTTTTCAAATGCTAGGATAGGTAGCAAGTTGAATTTTTCGCATTCTTTTGCCCATTGGATAACTAGGTGGCGATAAGGACAGACAACTAGCAGAACTTGCAGGCCGATTTTTTGATAAAGTTCAGTGGCGATCGCTAAAGCAGTAATAGTTTTACCGCTACCCGTTGCCATCTTCAGAGTTCCCCGTCCTTTGTTCTTAAACCAACTGATAACTGCTTGTCGCTGATAATCTCTCAGTTGAATAGATTTCGGTATTTGGGGACATCCGAGAGGTTGAGACTGGTAATACCCTCTTGCCTCAGCAACTCTATGTAGCTGACTAACTTGGGCATATTCAGAGGCTAATTTTTCCCAGTCTATAGATGCGAGCATAATACTTTGTCAATTTTGAAATGATCGGTTGAGATAGGACAAAGGAGACGAGGAGGACAAGGGAGAAAACTTAGCCCTCAAATCAATGTTGACAAAGTAATAGATTTATTTAGTCAATTCTTGGCGCGATCGCTTGTTGCCAGTTTGTTGGAGATAGGCTCATCTCTACCAAGATTAAATCAGCAGAAGATAATTCAATTACCCCAGCTTATCTTAATATTTTGCTTTTTGCCTAATCTAACTACTTTTTGATCATACTCAAACAGTTAATATACTGACGGGAGTGCTGGTAGTGAATCGATTTCAGTTTCAAGAATATTAAATGCAAGCAAAAAACTATAATTCTCCAGTTGGGTAATCGATCGCGTGAGTCGATGTAGTGATAGATATCGACTATCAACAGGGAATATTAGTATTAGACACAATGTCTATGCTATTGAGGGAAATTTTTTATCCCAACCTCCCACTCACCAAAATAGCATTGATTAAAAAAGCTACTTTAAACAAGATTTAAGTGAATATTTAGTTCCAGCAATGTATCATCCTGAATTAGTAAAACAAAATTTTTTAGGCGGTAAATTTTTTCAATTTCCTGTTAGCTATGTTTTGAATTTAAATTCTATTGTCAATGCTCTGCTCTGGGCTACGATTTTAGAAAATAGTCCTGTGTTTCTTTCCTGGAATAAAGAAAAAGTTATTGAACTCATCGAAGTATGGATAACTTCAGAAGGGATAAATGCCGATCGCGAAGCATCATATCCAGAAGCTAGAGCAATTTATGGGAAGCTAGCTAAACAAAAAGCAGAAGAATTATTTCCCGAGTTAATTTATGATGAAAAAGCCTATAACGAAAAACTTCAACGCTTTTTCTGGGAATAGGCTATTGGTTTACTTGTCGCTAGCACTGGTCACTAGCAAGAGCAACTGAGGGCAAAACTAGAGATAATTTTGAAATTAAAATTAGACGTTAAATGGGGACGCGCTCGCATCCCGATCTCTTTCCTTCGAGATCGCTTCTGACTCCATATTTTGCTCTTTCAGGCTAGCCTTTTCTATTACCTCAGATATTAATTGAAAAGTTTTTTCTTTGCCGAGTTTCTGCATAGTTTCTTGAAAATAGGAATGTTCCATAAGTATCTGGACAACTAAATTGGGAGAATTTCCATTTCGCAAAGCTTTTCTAGCAATAGCTTCAAATTTTAGCCTTTTTATGCCGTAGTCAAAATCTTGACCAGAAATATTTTTGAGTTCGTGTTCTTCTTTAGCTCCATCTATCATTAAATTAACAATTATCTTATAAGCATCTGCCCATGTCTGTTGTACTTCTGGAGTCCATTGGGATTCTAAATAATCTCCAAGTGTTGTCAATAAACTATCACCTACTAGTTGATAATGCTCGGAAATTGTCCCATATTTTAGATGCCTCTTTCCCAAGTTCTTGAGTAGATGCTCTAAATAAGCTAAATGGCGAATATTGTCAATTACAAGTACTAAAGAGGCTATTAATTTTTTTTCTTGTTCCTGCATCGAAGTGTTGCTAAATAAAGGTTTAACTTCGGGGTATTTAAGAAAAAGATTCTGATAGAATGAGCGGGCAAATTTGTCTGATTTTGGTCTAACAATAGCAAAGGTTTGTTCGAGAATTTCAATATTCATTTGAGTAACTGAACTAATTATTATGATTGACTGACAACAGTAAGGTTAAATTAGCTTTAGCTTTTTTTCATATTTAATTTTAAGCATGATACACTTGCATGGTTGAAAAGTCAACTCTGGCAAAAGTAGCTTTGGGAAGATGGGAGAAACTTCTTCTACAAAGGTCGTATGAAATCTTCGTACTCATTGATAATACCAATTTCGTTTAAGATTGCTACCAAGGATATCCATCTAGCAGTAATAGAAACCCCCCGACTTTAATATTCGGGGGATATAAAGATTTTGACTGACTTATAAAATCAACTCCGAATTATTACACCAGCCATTCTTGTACAGCTTCTTCTTTGGTGTTGGTGTTGCGAGAAGGTGTTTCGCGGTTAAACTTCATGTGGATCGAGCGGGTTTGTTCGCCATCAGCAGCCACAGCTACGATCGGGTAGTCAATCAAGCCATCCTGGAAGGACATCTGGAAGCGGAAGGTACCGTCAGGATTGAGCTTAATCGGACGACCGCCAACAGTAACGGTAGCGTCAGGCTCGGTTGCGCCGTAAACAATCAGCTCAGCATCCGCAATCAACCAGAACTGGCGCGGACGAATGGGGGGGACAGAGGCGGAGAAGCCAACGCCAGACATCCCGACACCAGACATACCCATACCAGACCACATACCGACACCAGAGGGGAAGACATAGGAGCTGACGGCTTGAGGATACAGAGAGCCTGGTACAGAGCCTGGTACGTGCTGCATGGAACCAAACACAGAACCAGCAACTCGCTGAGCTTCGGCAGATTGAGCCATGTCGAAGATTTTCTCGTAGATGGGGTTGCTGGCAGCTTCCATTGCCGTCCGCTTGCTGGGAGGAACCAGTTCGTAAACTGTTTTACCCTGCAGCTCTTGTTCCCAACTAACGGTGATGAAAGCATCTTCAATCCAGTCAGAGGGATAGACAGGAGGAACACTAACTGAAGCTGAACGAGCCAGACCCAGCCAGCGACCGTCCGCACAGCGATAGCCAATTTCTACTACATAGTCGCGATCGCTGAGGGGAAGGGGTAGGTACCATTCTCTAGCTAGCTCGTCACACAGATATTCTTGAACATTGTGAGGAGCTTGATAATCTAGGTTAACATCGGTAGCATCGTACAGCCGCAAAGCTAGCTGTTGTCCGCCTTGACGGCGTAATTCTTCCTTGTGCTCATTGGGAATATCCCAGTAAGCATAAGCCCATTGCGGATCTCTGGGCATCAAAACGATTCTGCTTTCGCCGTAACCACTAGGCAATTCCCCCAGATCTTCGTCAACAGATGCTAAGGGACCACCAGTACGATCTTCTTGACCTAGTTCAAATTTTGCTGCTTCCACTTGTTGCTCCTCTGGGGTTAGAGATTGAGTTTGAGAAAGTTTTTGACTTATTGCCTTTTGCACTGCAGCTAGTAACTGCGATTTGCGCATCCGGCTATAACGAGAGATATTGTATTCGCTAGCAACTTTACGTAGTTGCCGCAAGGTCATTTCTTCTAAGGGTGGGCGTTCTTTTGCCATTACTTTGGTCTCCGAACATTTTCGGCCACAAATAGCTCCTGGCAGAGTAAATTGTATAGTTGTTTTTCAACTTCGATTTTTATTGCTGCTATTCGGTTGTCCGTTTATACAGCTTTTGAATTTAACAGGTATATCTGCCAGGATTTACCCGTTTAAATCGATTCCGAGATCTTGTGATTCCTTTCCTCTGAGGCTTGCCCAGAGCTTTAACACTAGATACTCTTTCTAAGACTATCTAATATTTTTTTGGGATCGCTGGGATCTTAGTCTATGTATATGTAACAGAAAGGTTATGGTTGCAGTCAAGGGTTCTAGGGATCGATTTGAGTGAGAAGAACGAGTTTATAGGCAACTCGGGGATCTTTATGTCAGGATATCTTGATATTTAGGGGGATCGAAACTCCAGTTGAAACCATAATGCCAGCCCACAGAATTTTTTTCCCATCTAACTAACCCTTCCAAGACTCGATGTGAGTGACTAAGACTAGGGCAACAGACTTCTATGGGAGTTGAATCAATAAAACTAATTTCTTTAACTTCTCTTTTGTCAAAGCTTGTATTATGATAATAGCCATTATTTGACTATATTAAGATGATACAAACTTTGAAAAAGAAAAAAATTTGGATAATAATTGCTTTGAGTGTAACTGCATTAACAGTACTTATAAGCTTTATTATAGCTTTAAACAATACAAAAAATGATAAAGAACAATACCAACAACGTTTACAAAAGAAAATGTTAATGGAAGAAATAAAGCACGAGTTCGATCGTAACAAAGATATTGATGGTTAAGCTAACTGTGCATTAACTAAGTAGTCGGACATAAATAAACAGCACTGTGTAAACCAATTGTAAATAAACCTTTAACTCTACTCCTGCTCATCGCGCCTCTGCCTCCTGCCTGGTCTCAACGATAACTTTTATTTTTGTCTATGTACTTAATTATTTGTCATGACTTGAAGCTCGAAATTGCCACAGCATAGTGCAGCACAACTAAACATCTCTTTCTATCTTGGTAGAAAATCGCAAACGATCGAGTTCCGAATTTACATCGCCGCTGCCTTGGCAAGAATTTGAACAGGATAGGAATCAGCTACCAGTTCAGCTGCC
This sequence comes from Prochloraceae cyanobacterium, assembly GCA_051439565.1. Lineage (GTDB taxonomy): Bacteria > Cyanobacteriota > Cyanobacteriia > Cyanobacteriales > JBFRWL01 > JBFRWL01. Next base: position 7,799 of record JBFRWL010000225.1, on the reverse strand, counting down.
TGCTTTTCAACCTGAGTATCTGGTTCAAAGGTAGACTTGGAGGGACACTCATCAAATTCGAGCAGAGTTTTGATGCGCTGGTAAGTCTGAAACGCCACTGTAGGAAAAAACGAGAACTTACCTGGTAACACACACAAGTAATTACTTTTTGGATCTGACTCAATCCAATAGCTGTAGCGCCGTTTTTGCTCCTCTTCACTAATAAACTCGGTTTTTATGCACTCGTAGCTGAAAAGTTTCCGGCTGTAAAGTTTGTCTTTGCCAAAATACCGCTCCGCTGACTCGAGAATCGGTTCGATATTGACATCATCTTTCGGATCGTCGCCAGCATAACCAGAATTAGCCAGCATAGAGTAAACAAAGTTTTGTCCTTCAACCTCCTGGTGCTGTAGGAAGTGATTGAAGTGAAATCTGTTCTTGGTGGACATGCGCACGAAGTTAGTGTCGATAAGTGCAGGCTCCGCTACTACCATAGCACTGCGACTACGCTTGAGTCTGGCACGTACTTGCAGATCGGACAGAAAAGGTTCAAAACCCGCTCCCACGGCAAATACGAACAATTTCGCTTTCAGTCGCTTAGTAAAACCTTGCTGGGTCTGACACAACAGACTTTTGATGCGGATAGGGCCATATAGATCGATGAGCATTTTATCAATAGTAACCCCAGTCTCAAATGTTACGCCTCGATTCAGGGCACTAGCAACCAGATCTCGCACGATCGCGCTAGTATTCATCGAGCAATCCAAGGTTCTGAGAATTTCGTAGTTTGATGACCCCATACCATAAGAAGCATCGAATCGTCGGCAAAGGTTACGCACAGTTTCTGCTGAGTAGCGCAAGGAACAGTCCAAGCCCTCATAAGCTTCAACTTGCGCGTAGGTTGGCGCAAGACAATTACCTTGGCGCAACCAGTTGTGTTGCTCACCGTATGCGACTTCGAGCCTCCCTAACACTCGGTTCCTCTGCAGCTCCATATATACTGAGTCGCTCTTGAGATCGGATAGTCTGCTCTCAGGAGAATCGGTCTGCGGATGAATTAAGTAAACAGGACTGTCGTTAAACCAACCCTGAGGCTGAGAGATGACTGTAGGTTTGAAGAAAGCGGGTTTTGTCTCTTTCAGCTCGATATTACAGCGTCCTGGAAAATAGGGCGCGTATAAATTGACTGTATCTTCGAGGCTGTTGACACAATTGATAAAGGTCTGTGCGTCGTCCTGTCCTGAGTAAAGGGCTCCGGTATGGAACCAGCCTTCAAGTTTACCAGAAGCACCCGTTGCTAAATGTTGCGTGCATTCCAAAACCTTGATCGAAAGGCGGCTGTGACGGGCGAGAAATTCCGCAATTGCAATTCCTGCGATGCCGCCTCCGATTACAATGACATCGGTATACTCTATTTGGGAAGCCTGGATTTCTGTCATAAGTTTGGTATAATGATTCAAGTATCTGGAATTGATAATCTCCGGCAAATCTTTCGCGCCAGTGGATTTTTTATTTCTGTGTGGCGGGGAATCGCTTCAACTGCGCCAGTTTTTGGATTTATCTACAAGGAGTGAGAAGAACCTTCTCGCTTCAGAATACAGCCATGTCTGCGCAGATGTTTCAGTAGCGCACTGCGCTTCATCCTACTGATACTATCTGGCAAATGGCATCATCGGGAACTCCTCGCAAAACATCTTTACGACGATCCTCAAGAATTAACTCAATAGCTTGAGCGAGGTTCTGCCGACATTCTTCTACTGTATTGTCCTGTCCATTAGCTCCCGGAATTTCGGGACAGTATGAAAAATATCCACCTTCAGGAGCTACTTCAATAATTGCTGTGAACTCATTGCGCATAATTGTTTAGTTGACGACTCTCAGTTTTAAATTACTGGCTCGTGTAAACTACTCGCTTTAATTTTAACGGGAGATTCTTTTGGTCGCTCTTAAAGATTTCTGCTTCTTATTCTCTTAAGTAGGTCGGTCCAATTAATTAGAAAATGGTTGAGAGAGGGGTCGGCGAAGAGGCAGGGGAGCAGGGGAGCAGGGGAGACAAGGGTACAAGGGGAGAATAACAATCAACAATTAGCTAACAGCTAACTCCTCATTTCGGTTTTATATTTATTCTTTGCGGGCGACATAGCAGTACCAGACAAGATGCCGATAGCTCAAAATCAATTTGTAGACAAATGTCGAGTCAAAGCCTCTCCTACACGCTGCGCGTCGGCTTCTGTGATACCCGAGGTGAGAGGCGGACAGATGTGATTCGGGCACCAGCGATCGGCGCGAGGAAAGCTCTGACCTGCACAAATCCCAGCAAAAACCGGCTGTTGGTGACAGGGAATTTCGTATACCGTTCCACCCAGAAAAATCCCCTCTTCCGCTAATGCTGTTTTAACTTCCTTTAATGTTTTCCCTTCCGGCAGATGAACAATTAGCTTGTAATGGCTAGCCACGTCCATGTGGTCAGTAGAGACAAATTCTATTCCTGCCTTTCTTAGCTGTGCGCTAATTAACTCGTAGCCCCGCTGCCGTCTTTTTAACATCTCGGGAAGTTTCTTTAGCTGAATTCGACCAAGCAGCGCATTGATCTCGGTAATTCGGGTACTGTTTCCGAAATCTGTATGTAGGCCACCATAATCCATACCACGCTTACCCTGGTTCCTGAGCGATCGCGCTATGTAGTCGTCTTCCTCGTCGTTTACCGTTACCATCCCTCCCTCAAAAGTTGTCATAACTTTGGTAGGGAAGAAGGAAAAAGCCGCACCGTCGCCAAGGTTTCCAGCACTCACACCGCCGATCTGACTGCCGTGGGCGTGGGCAGTATCTTCAAAAACGAACAAGCCTCGATCGTGGCAATACTCAACCACTTGGGGAAACTCTGGAGAGATTACGCCCCCAATGTGAACCCATAAAACTCCCGAAATCGGCGCATCTTGAACCCCTGACCCACCTTCTATTGCTTTTTGCACCATTTCTAGAGAAGGGGCAAATGTACTTTCGTCCATATCTAGGTATTGAACCTTTCCGCCTACACGCATTACTGCTGCAACAGTAGCGAAGTTGGTATTCGTCGGAACCAGTACAGTTGTGCTCTCAACCTTTTTCAAACGCAGTAGTATTTCCAGCCCGGATGAACCACTATTAACGGCGATCGCATACCGAGTCCCGACATATTCAGCGAAGGCTTTTTCAAATTCCGCTGTGTGCTTGCCCAGAATTAGAGTGCCAGACCTCAAAATCTGCTCTGATTCAGATAAGAAGTATTCAATCTCATCATCCGTGATATCGAAATAAAAGGGTTTAATCTGATGTAGTGTCATATTCCTAGAGATATTAGATTATTTAAGAACGGTTTAGAACCACCATTTTTCCGTTGGTTGTGATTCTAAACTCGGTGCCGCGCCATAATACTGTACGATTTGTAAAGGCAAGAGCCCAAAAGATTAGCCCAACAGTGTCACGCAACGGCAGCAAATAGAGACTCCCAAGACCCTCTCGATCGCGCAGTCCTTGAGAAGTCATTGCCGCCGTCAGCAGCCGCACAACGATCGCCCCGGCAAGTACTGCCAGCCCTAAGATATCGCCTCCTCGCGCCATAGCGAATAAGAGAGCAAAAGGCACTGCTCGAATCAATATCGTAGCGATAAACGGCCCCGATCGCGCCAAATACGTATTCTGATCCCAATAAACTTGATGACTCCACCACTGACGCCAATTTTCTAAGTCTACAACCGCATCAATGACGTAAGGTAAAAGAACCATCTTCTTGCCAGAAACCCAAACTCGTCGCCCCAGTTCGTAGTCTTCGACGAGATAATCTGCTAAGCTTTCTAAACCTCCAAGTTCTTGTAATGTGGATTTCCTGATAGCTATGGAAGGACCTAAGCAAGCTTTAGATGCCCCCGTCACCTCGGCAAATATAACGCTAGGAATAAAGTCTGCATTAATGGTCAACAGTTCCATTTTCTCGAACCATCGATCGGCACCTGTTAATTTAAACAGAGTACACACACATCCCACATCGGGATTAGATAGAGGAGCTACAATACTTGCGATATAGTCGGGTTGTAGATCGGTGTCACTATCGCTGATAATGATGATGTCGTGACGTGCCTCTTCGATCGCGCCAAGCAAGTTATTGACTTTACCGTTCGCCCCAGCCTGAACTGTGCTAATGACAACGGAAACACGTTCTGAGCCGAATTCCTCTTGGATCTCCTTCAGAATAGGGAAAGCAGGATCTTTAGGATCCTGAACCGAGTAGACGACCTGATATTTAGGGTAATCCTGAATACAAATGGTACGCAGCCTTGACTTCAGGTCTTTTTCAAGACCTCGTACGGGCTTGAGTACGGTTACCGGGGGTTTAAATTCGTCGGCGATATTTTCGTCCGGCCTCGATATCGAGAAGAAGCGTATAATAGTCCAGACACTAAGTATTGAATACACGGACCCGCCAATAACAGGTATTAAGCAAATAATTTGGAAGACTTCGGCTGGGCTAAGCACTAACTCCTTCTTACCTCAAATTCTTATGTTTCTTTTTTGATAGAGTATTTATTAATGTCAAACACAATTGGATTAGCCTTTGATTTTTTTGATATTTCTTAATTTCTCACCACGTTAAATACTTATTTACTCTACAACAGGACGCATACCAACGCCTGGAGAATTATAATACAATTTTTTCAATCTAGGAAGAGGGGCAGTTAAGTAGGTCGGTCAAATTAATTAGAAAATGGTTGAGAGAGGTGTGTGGGAAGTGTGGGGAGTGTGGGAGAGAGAGGGGAAGCTCAAAGATTAAAGGTAATAAAAAACAGTTAATTTCTCATTTGGGTTTTATATTTATTTATGCCCACCTAGTTAAAAGAAGAGAACCAGAGACTGGGGTCAGTCAATATCAACAGCCTTCAATCAATAAGAATAGTAATCGAACTAACAAAAAACAATGGGATCAAGTCCAGGGTGAAGAACATCACCATCAAAAATACTAATTTAATTTCTTTGTTTGAATAAAAACCAAATAATTGGTTGGTAATTCGGGAACTTTATTTGCTTTTCTTAACGTCATAGCAACAAAAGCATCAGTGGGAAATAACTGAAGGTAAAAAAAGTCAACCATGCAAAAATTTACTCTTGGGTGAGAAAAATATATTGACTTTGTTGGCGAAAGTAATTTTGACAACAATTAATCGTGCTACAAAGACGGGAAATCTTGATTGTGTCGATCGATAATACTCCATGTATGATTATTAGTAGCACATTCGCCAACAAAGTCGTAAAAATATAAAAATTTATTTGGTGCAAGAAGTTGGCATAAGCTGAGGTGTCATTAGATTTCTTCTTCCCACATCTGCTTTTGGTAGTCTTGACAAAACTTTACAGTCTGCTTCTATTAGCCAAAACAACCAAACTGCCAATAACAGCCTACTGCTAGCTCTAGAAAGAAGTTTAACAGGATTCCTTTTCGTTAATTTTTTCTGCCGATTAGACTCTGCCTTGCTCTGAGTCTTAGTCTTACTACTATCTTCCTCGTTAATAAGCTTCTTTTGCCCGATCGGCTTGGTTTCGTCTGCGTCAACCGGAAGGCTCCTTGGAGGAACAGTTATATTCTGTTCCCTCTTCTCTATTCCCTGTTCTTCTTCTAATAAAAGATATTGACGACAAAAATCCTCAATCTCTTCAGGATATAGAATAACTGGATAGTGCATCGACACTTAAGTTGAAAACCTGAACATCATTACTTACCCGAATAATTAAGATAATGTTCCGCACAATTCAATGGTTGATTTTGGCCTTTCGACAAGAATATAAATATTTGTTACTCTTTATTATTGCCTTTATAACTGTTATCTTAAATCCCCTTTTCAACTACTTCGGTTTCGGCTTATTTCTCCTTGATTTACTGTTGACTTTAATTGTGATTTCAGGAATTAATCTAGCTGGTTCAAAGAAGGAGCTGGCTTTCAGTTTAATTATTGGATTAATTGCCATTATCATTGCTTGGTTTTCTAATCCATCTGTCTCTTTAACCACATCACCCCTAGCTTTACTCGAATATATTTTCTTGTTTATCTTCTTCTTGTATCTCACTATCCGACTCATCAGACAAGTAGTTCGCTCAACCAAGGTCACAAAAAACACGCTCTATGGAGCGCTGACCGGATATTTACTTATTGGTATCATGGGAGCTTCTGTTGCCTCAACTATCGAAACTCTTAATCCTGGTTCTTTTATTTTCTCCGCTCAAAGCAATGACTACGCCACTCTCTTACAATTATTTCTCTACTATAGCTTTATCACTCTATCCACTTTAGGTTACGGAGACGTTCTCCCCGTTACCCCTGCAGCACAATCTTTATCAATTGCCCTCTCCCTCATCGGTCAAATATATCTAACAGTCTTGGTAGCTATACTTGTAGGCAAATATATTAGTAACCAAGAATCTTGGTAGCTATGATACTGTTGAGGAACTTAATAAAAGAAAGACATTCGCGTAAATTGTTCGCGAAATAAACTTTGAGTTGCCTGAGTTAATCTTGAGCTAACTTAGCAAAGGATGAAACACGGGTTTTAGCTAATGGTACACCCTCAAACCAAGCGAATAGACGGATCCCATTCATGGCAGTTGCCGTCAGGATGTGTTGTAAATAAACTTTGCTCAAACCCAGATAACGAGCGGGGCGCAAACCAAAACCACGAATACCTTGAGAAATCGTCCCTTCAACTCCTGCACGTTGATTGTAGTGTTTTAACCATCTTTTCGTTTGTTGCTGTTTTCGTCTTTTAGCGAGAGCTTGATGTTCTTCTAAGTAGGTAGGCAAAAAAACTAGAAAATAGCTGAGATGGACTTCAGGAAGCGTTTGGTCTTTAATTGTGCCTAGTTACTTATTTACTTGGAAAGATAAATAGCTCTCCCATTGAGTGGTTGAATTGGTCGAGCGTTAACTTGGTAGATATCCCGAAAGTTGTTAATCTGTTCCTCTGCAACTTCAATCGGGGTAGTCATTACATACCAATCGACTCCTTCAGTGCAAGGAGGAGTAGTTAAAGAACCGCTGTAATGATAAAAGGTATCACGCTGGGCTGGTAAGAGTTCGTTAACATCGAGACCAACCCCTCTAATTTGATTTTCTCCCTTTTCCCTAGGCACATAATTTCTGAGCCTTCCCAGCACCCGATTGTAGCGACCTTGTTTCATGAAGACTAACAACACTGCTGTTTTTCCGGCTCGGTTTTTATGCAATAAGTGCAATTCTCCTGTCGAGGCTTTGCCCATGACAGTGTGTTCGCTAGGAGTATGAAAATGAAGTTGTTGTAACTCATATTCATCCCCATCGATTAGCAAATAACTTCCTGGTTTGAAGTCGATTTTGACAGTATGACCGTTATTGGTCATAGCTACAGGAATCGAGCGGTATTTGAATTCCAGAGAAAATGAAATCGGCTGAGCAGTGTAGGGAAGCAAATTAACTGGCGATTGATTGCGACCCTTTTCACACAAAGCAAATTCAGGTTTTAATTCCCCCCAACGAGTTGGATTCCAGGTGCCGCCATAATCCCAATGCCTGGAATTGGTTTCTGATGCCCACAGAGGATCTAATTGCGCTACTATCAAAGTCATGGCAATCAAAGCAATTGTCACGCACTGTCGTAATTGAAGATTTTTTTTCATATAAGTAGTTAGGAATAATTAAACTGAAGATGTACACAACGGCAACTAGGCTTCTGGCAATGTTCCTAGCTTATCTTCCGTTGCCTACATTTTCAGGGAATATTTTACAATTATTAGTACCGACCCCCTACCCCCTACCTAA
>JBFRWL010000224.1:0-10743 GCA_051439565.1 Prochloraceae cyanobacterium | reverse complement strand
GTTGACGATCTTCTGCTGCTAAATCGCCAAGACACAACTCCCTATCTTCCCTATAATCATAGAAATAGTCTTCAAAATTGAAATCTGTCGATATACCAAGCAGCCCACCGCTTGGAGTATTAGATATCAAAATATAAAAATCCATCAATCTCAAGATTTTTATATTAGTTAAATATGGATTAATTTGAGACAAAATATTACGGAAATTTTCAATTACTTGTCTTTCTATATTTACACTGCCGTAATAGACACTTTCTCTCTTGTTTGAAATAAGTTGCAAGTGTTTTAGATTACTTAAATCACTATTAATAAATTCATCAAATTCCTTAGAGTTTAGTTCTCTTAAATATCCAAATGTATTTAATAATGTTTCAAAATTTAATTCTCCCAGTTTGGTTGTTTCCCAGAGATAAATTTCGTAAGGAGCATCTGACTCAGTTAAATAGACTAAACCTTCAGTAGCTTTTCGTAAGTTCTGTAATAGCTCTAGATTAAGATTTTCTGGAGAATTATTTAGAATAACGGAAACACTATCTTTTGTCATATTATCTTCCTTGAACAGACATCTGCTTCTCAAAGGTCAAACAGGTTTAAATTTCTCCTGGTAAAAATTAGTATATATGAACTATGTCAAAATTAGTATATATGAACTATTTACTTGAGTCAAGATTACTGACCTATCGATTAACACAGTAATTAGGTTCTTACGCACTTTTGGTGAAACTGTGTCAGGATAGGCGAGCGCCAAGGGCGCACCTTCGGTGACCGCTAATGAAACAGCCTTAACTCAGCAGATGATTTCCTTCAAAGGCGGGAGATGTCAACATTGCCTCAACTAAAAAAGCTAATTTATCGGCAATCTCATCAATAATTTTACTTGTGGGTTTTCCCGCACCGTGTCCTGCTTTAGTTTCGATCCGAATTAGTACTGGTTTGTCACCTGATTGCGCCGCTTGTAAGGCAGCAGTAAACTTGAAGCTATGGGCAGGTACCACTCGATCGTCTGTATCTGCAGTAGTAATCAATGTGGCTGGATAAGAGGTTCCCGATTTTAAATTATGTAATGGCGAATAAGCATATAAAGCTTTAAATTCTTCCTCGTTCTCAGGAGTACCATATTCAGGACACCAAGCCCAGCCAATAGTAAACTTATGAAAGCGCAGCATATCCATTACTCCTACTGCACTTACTACCGCTGCAAATAAATCTGGACGCTGAGCCATGCAAGCGCCAACTAATAAACCGCCGTTACTTCCCCCAGCGATCGCCAGTTTTTCGGGACAAGTATATTTATTTTCAATTAGCCACTCGGCTGCAGCAATAAAATCATCAAATACATTCTGTTTTTTTAGCTTCATTCCTGCTTGATGCCACTCTTCGCCATACTCGCCACCACCACGGAGATTTGGTACAGCGTAGACTCCTCCCATTTCCATCCAGACTAGATTACTAATGGAAAAGTTAGGGGTGAGAGAAACTTGAAAACCGCCATAACCGTAGAGGTAAGTGGGGTTATTGCCATCTAATTTTAGTCCTTTTTTATAGGTAATAAACATCGGCACTTTGGTGCCATCTTTGCTGTTGTAGAAAACTTGTTTGGTCTCGTATTTATCTGCAGCAAAATCTACCTGCGGCTGACGGAAAATACTGCTTTTACCACTTACCAAATCGTAGCGATAGATGGTTGTTGGAGTAGTAAAGCTAGTAAACAGATAGAAGGTTTCTTTTTCGTAACGCTTACCACTAAAACCCAACGCAGAACCAATTTCTGGGAGTTCTACTTTTCGAATAAAAGAACCATCTAAACTGAAAATTTTAATTGACGATCGAGCATCTTTAAGGTAATTAGCAATAAACTGATTATTTACTAAGTTAACCCTATTAAGAGTGTCCGCTGCTTGGGGAATGACTTCTTGCCAATGCTGCTGTGCGGGGTTATTAATGTCAATAGCAACTACCCGAACGCGAGGCGCATTTAAATCGGTATAGAACCAGAAAATATTGCCATCATTATCAATAAAATTATAACTAGCTTCAAATTGACTAATTAATTCAATAACCTCTGCATCTGATGAGTGCAAATCTTGATAAAAGACTAAGTTTTTTGACTCGGTACCTCGCCAAACAGTAATAATAAGGTACTGTCCGTCCTCAGTAACTTCACCATTAAATCCCCATTCTTTTTGGTCAGGGCGATGATAAATTAGAATATCTTCAGATTGAGAAGTTCCTAAGCGATGATAATAAAGTTTTTGGAAATAGTTAGTATCTTCTAATTTGGTTGCCTCATTTGGTTCGTCGTAGCGACTGTAGAAAAAGCCTAGATTATCAACAGTCCAAGATACGCTAGAAAATTTTACCCATTTAAGAGTATCTGATAGATCTGTGCCAGTTTCAATATCTCGGACTTTCCACTCTATCCAACCAGAACCAGAGCTAGATAAACCATAAGCAATTAATTTACCATCTCTACTAACAGATACACTAGATATAGCAACAGTACCATCCTCAGAAAGCGTATTCGGATCTATTAATACTTGTGGCGAAGCATCGAGAGAGCCTAAAGTATAAAGTATACTCTGATTTTGCAGACCATCGTTTTTAAAATAAAAATAGCGATCGCCTTCTTTAAAAGGAAGGTCAAATTTCTCGTAGTTCCAAAGATTAGTAACTCGCTCTTTAATCTGTTCTCTTGCTGATATCTGGTCAAGGTAATTAAAGGTAACTTGATTTTGTGCTTTTATCCAAGCTTGTGTTTCTTCGGAATTAGGGTTTTCTAGCCAACGATAGGGATCTTTAACAGCAACATTATGATAAAACTCGACTAGATCTTGTTGGCGGCTAATAGGATAGTTTAAAGTTGGATTTGTCATTAGCTATTCCTCATTTTTAAATACACCTCTTGCAAAAGTATCGAGCGAGAATGCGGCGTATTTCCACTCTAAGACCCTAAAATTCCATTTTGTTGATTGAGAGAGGCAATAGGTAGTAGTTATGAGGCGTGTCTCCCCACACTCCCCACACTCCCCACACTCCCTCTCCCCTCTACACCCCATCCCAACAAATAAGATAGGTGCGATCGCCCTTGAGTTTAACTTTATCCCTCTTCTAGCTCAGCAACTTCTTGAACTCCTTTAGCAGGAGCGATGACAGATAAAATATTTCTATCTGGATCGTCAAGAGCAGTAATTCCTTCTGGTAAGACTAGTTCGCGAACTCGCAAACTGGTTCCCATCTTCATGTCAGAGATGTTAATATCAATCGACTCTGGAATGCGATCGGGCTGACACTGGATTTTAAGTTCGTTGAGCAAGTGTTCCATAACTCCACCTTGCTTAACTCCTATAGACTGTCCTACCAGTTTTAGAGGTACTACTAATTCCAAACTTTTGTTAGCTGAGACGGAGAAAAAACTCAAATGATAGAGAGTTCTTTTCCAGGGATGAGTTTGTACTTCTCTAATCAGAGCTTTCCCATTCCAGGAAATTTCAGGAATGCTTAAGTCAACTAAAGTGTTGTTAACAGAAGCTTCTTTGAGCAAGAGTTCAGCTTCTTTGTGTTTCATGACCAGAGAAATAGATTCGGTGCCGTTGTGTCCGTACAAAGCAGCAGGGATTAAACCTTGACGACGAAGTGCTCTGGGATTGATTCCTTCTGGTCTTTTTTGGCATTCAACTGTAACTTGCATGGTTTTTAACAGTAATGGTGTAATTAGTAGTTGTTAACGCTCGAATTTACGAACTTACTGGCTCGCCGTTAGCATCCAGTAAAGCTCGTTTGGGCCCGTGAATTGGATCTTCTACTATAATTGTTTGCTCCCGACCAGCGCCAATAGAGACGATCGCGATCGGAACTTCCATCAATTCGGCGAGAAACTTAAGATAATCTAAAGCTCGCTGGGGCAGGTCATCCAAGGAGCGACACTCAGCAGTAGATTGCTTCCAACCTGGTAGAGTTTTGTAGATTGGCTGACAGCGAGCGAATTGAGTGGCATTAGTGGGAAAATCCTCGCAAGTAGTGCCATCGAGTTCGTAAGCGACGCAGACTTTAATTTCGTCTAGCTCGTCGAGGACGTCTAGTTTAGTAATTGCTAGACAGTCCAAACCGTTAATGCGAACAGCATAGCGACCGATCGCCGCATCAAACCAACCGCAGCGACGGCGACGACCTGTAGTAGTGCCGAATTCTGCACCGCGATCGCCTAAAAAATTAGCTATTTCCCCATGCAGTTCTGTAGGAAATGGCCCTTCTCCTACCCTGGTAGTATAAGCTTTAGCCACGCCAATTACTCGATCTATAATTGTGGGGCCTACTCCAGCTCCGACGCAAGCTCCACCTGCGATCGGATTGGAAGAAGTAACATAGGGATAAGTCCCGTGATCTAAATCGAGTAAAGTTCCCTGAGCGCCTTCAAACAAAATGTTTTTCTTTTGCCTGACTGCTTGATAAATCTTCAGAGAACTGTCGATCACATGGGGACGCAAACGCTCTGCATATTCGAGATATTCTCTAATCACCTCCTGTGGATTTAAAGGCGATAAATTATATAATTTATCTAAAATGACATTCTTATAATTAATGGTCCACTCTAGTTTTTGGCGCAAGTCATCCGCACACATCAAGTCTACGACTCGAATACCAGTGCGTTCCGACTTATCTGCATAGGTGGGGCCAATTCCTCTGCCAGTAGTACCGAGTTTATATTTTCCTCGACGCTCTTCCGCCGCTCGATCGATCAGACGATGATAGGGCATGGTCACGTGAGCAGTCTGCGAAATAAACAGATTTTGGGTAGAAATACCCAATTCTTCTAACTGTTCTATTTCTTCAATTAAAACTTGGGGATCGATAACAGTTCCAGAACCAATCACGCACTCGGTATCAGGGTAGAGAATTCCTGAAGGAATTAAGTGCAGTTTAAAAGTTTGTCCCTGAACTACTACAGTATGTCCCGCGTTAACTCCTCCTTGGGAGCGCACCACGACATCTGCTGACTTACTCAATAAATCTGTTATCTTACCTTTTCCTTCGTCACCCCACTGGGCACCGATAACTATAACGTTAGCCAAGGGTATATTAACAGCGCTAAAGTTTACACAAACGACTATTATCCACAGTTGTAGTAAATGCTGTCAAGGTTTATTATTAATTCTTAGCAAAGTGTATCGAGGAGATTTTTGTGGCTTTATATGCTGATTTACATCGCCATCTAGGAGGTTCAGTAGTTCCTCGCATTCTCTGGCGCTATTTTAAACGTCACAATGCTCAATTAGCGCAGCAGTTTCCCGAATATCCTGAGTTTGAGGACTTTTATACTCGACCTCGAAATACTTTGGATGAATATTTAGAACTGCACACTTTAGTAGAAAGTGTTCAAAGAAGTGAAACTTTGCCTTATTTTATCTATCGACTAATTCGGGGGGCCTATATTTTTGAAAATTTAGCTTATTTGGAGTTGCGCTACACTCCTTATTTGCGAACCTCGGAAGAATTCAGTCAGTCGGAAAGAATTGACCAGATGTCTGAGATTGTCGAGATTGTCGGCAAAGCAAGTCGGGTAAAAGAGTACCCTATTATCAGCAGCCAAATTCTCTGCCTGCACTCGCGGTTGTCCTATGAAGTTAATAAAGCGACTGTAGACTTGGCAGCAGCTCGCCCCGAATATGTCTGTGCTATAGATATAGCTGGGGGAGATTCTCACTATGCAGAGCGCTTGGATGAATTTATTGGTTTATACAAGTACGCGCGATCGCTGGGTTTGAAGACTACAGGTCACGTTTTTGAAACTGTGGATGGCTGTTATCCGGAATTACTGCCCTATCTAATGCGCGTCGGTCACGGAATCCAAATTCCCTTAAAATATCCAGACTTATTAAAAGAGGTAGCTCAAAACCATCAATGTCTGGAAGTTTGCCCGACAACTTACCTCAAAACAGGAACTCTAGACGACTTATATGAATTGAAAGTGGTGTTCGATCGCTGTTTTGAAGCGGGTGTAGATATAGCCATTTGTACCGACAACGCTGGCTTACATAATGTGCGTTTGCCTTTTGAGTATGAAAATCTACTCACTCAAGACGTAATTGATTTTCATCAGTTGCAAGTTTGTCAGGATGCAGCCTTCCGCCACGCTTTTGCTTGGCCCCACGGTCAACGTCCAGCTTCTCTGTTAACTGGATTATTGCAAAATGGTTCCTCAGAATCTTTCTCGCAAGAACCCGCTAAGCATTTGTCACCCGATCGCGTCCCTGAGCTTTAGCACGGTAAAGTGCCGCATCAGCCGCCTGAATAAGTTCCGGTCCCCTAGAACCGTGTTTGGGAAAGCAAGCTACCCCAATAGATACCGAGATCTTACCCAGATCTCGATCGCGATGCTTGAGCTCTAACTGCTTAATTCCTTGCCGCAGTTGTTCTGCTCGCTGGCTGGTATTCTCTAAAGAAGATTCTGGCATAATCATTACTATCTCTTCACCGCCGTAGCGACAGACAATATCTGATTTACGGACGTGCTGGCGCAAAAATATGCTTACTTGTCGTAAGACAAGATCGCCAGCCTCGTGACCGAAATTGTCGTTGAAGTGCTTAAAGTAGTCAATGTCAAGGACGATCGTGCCTATTGGGTGCTGTTTGCGCTGAGCGCGGCTGAGTTCCTGTTCGAGAAATTCTTCCATATAACGCCGATTGAATAGACCAGTGAGAGGGTCGCGGATACTTTTGTGTTGGAGAGTTTCCCGCAGTTTTAAATTAGCTAAAGCCAGGGAGGTCTGTTCTGTTGCTGTCAAGGCTAACTTCCGTTTGGCTGGTGTTAATTGCTCTGACGGCGAATGCAAATAAAGCATCCACATCGCTTCTCCTTGAGCTGTCAGGGGAACGCAGAGGGATTGAGATTTTGACTGAATTGGATGGATATGCTGGCATCGCAAACCAGCTTGGGGAAATTCCACCCAATGAGAGCAACTTCTTCGCAGCGCCCAACATTCATTAGAAGGGAATACTGTCTCGGTTTTTAGATCGGTTCCCCAGGTAGCAACAGCCTCAACTAAATTGTTGGCAGAATTAACCACAAACAGCGCTCCAGAACTACCGGGAAATAAGGGTTGTATGAGAGTGGCGATCGCTTGGTAGGCTTCTTCTAGGGTTAAGCAGACTTGCAGAAAATTGATCGCGTTACTCAACAGAGTCATCTCTTCTTGGCGTTGTTTGAGTTCTTCGACCTTGCTGGCCAACTGCTGGTTAACTTGCTGTAGGGCCTCCTGTGCTTGCTGACGCTCTCTAATTTCTCGCTCTAATTGCTCATTTACCTGCTGTAGGAGAGCAGTACGCTCTCGGACTTTAATTTCTAGCTCGTCTTTAGCTTGTTCCAGTGCTATTTCATATTGCTGGCGATCGACAACTTCTTTGCGTGCTTGTTCCAAGAGCATGGATTGTTGAATGGCGATCGCCACCTGGATTGCCAATTTCTCGATAAATTCGATTTCTGAGGGCTCCCAATAGCGGGAACCAGAGCATTGATGAGCAATTAACAGTCCCCATAAGGGTTTTTGTCCTTTTCCATTAGTATTGCTCTGTTTTGCTGCTTCTCCTTCTTGATTTTCTGCTAGTATAATCGGGACGACTAGGTTAGCTCTCACTTGATACTGAGTCAAAATTTCGAGATCGCATTGGCTTATGTGAGCGGTGTAGATATCTTCTATCGCTCTTGATTTACCTTGTTTATAAGTTTCTAGCCAGCTTGACTCAAAACAATAATCTTTGATAACTTTTCCCAGAATCGAAAACTTTTGGTCGCAGACCGATTCTACAATTACAATCCCGCTGCAGATTGAATCAAAGTTAGAAATAATTACCCGATCGACTTGTAACAGTTGCCTTACCTCTGCCACAGTGGTATTGAGAATTTCATCTAACTCTAAGGATTGACGAATGCGCTGAGCAATTGTAGCTAAAAGACGATCTCTGTCAAACTGTTGCTCCGATTTAAACCTGCGCTCTTTTATTTCTTGCTGCAATATCCTGATAGTGCTGTGCATTTCTAGTGGGTCAATTGCCAGCATAAAGCTAGTCTGAGTGATAATTCCCAACAGTTCCCCAGAACTTCCCGCTACCACCAAGCGGCGCACTCGTCGTTTTTGCATTTCTTGATGAGCTGTCCACAAAGAATCTTCTGGACTCAAACAAAATAGCGGCGTACTCATAACTGTTTGGGCTTCTAGCCGCTGTAAATCTAGCGCTAGAGCTTGAAACTGGACGATATCTCGCTCTGTAACTATGCCCACTGGTAGTGCCATCCCCTCGGTCTTTTCCCGAGCAATGACTACACAGCTAATTCTCTTTTTGACCATTAGCTCAACTAAATTCCGCACCGAGGTATCGGGAGGTGCATAGATTACCTCCTTACTCATCAGCTCTCCTACTTTTTGTAACTTGAGCAAGTCAGCTGGTTGCAATACTTGACGAATACTATGAGGTGTAATCAGCCCTACTACTCGCTCTCTAGCGTTAACAATGGGCAGATGGCGAATGCGATGCTGGCGAAACACTTTCAGCACGCTAAAAGCATCCTCAAGCTCTGATTCTTTCATCGCAATTACATTGCGGGTCATCACCTCGGCAACTGTGGCCCCTTCTAAAGGAAGTCCGCGAGCAGCTAACTTGACAAGATCGCGCTCGGTTAATAATCCCACCAGTGCTTCTGCTTCAATTACCAAGACACAGCTACTTGTCGATCGATACTGAGATTCTGAGTTTGACGAGCGAGTGGAGTCGGTTAGCAGGCAAGTGTTTCTTCCCCGACTCATTAAGTTGATGGCCTCTATCACAAGAGTATCTGGTGCTACTATTAGCGGATGGCGGTCAATAACAGTCTTCAAGGATAGAGCAGAAACGGGAGATTCTGGAAATTCCATCGGAAGCTGTTATCCTTTTTATTTGCTAGTGTTGACAGAGAGTGATTGCCTTTTAATTCAATATATTATCACCTATAGTTTGTAATTTAAGTAGGTAGGCAAAAATAAATATAAAACCGAAATGAGGAGTTAGCTGTTAGCTGGGGTGTTGTTACCTCTGACCTCTGACCCCTGATCCCTATCTCAACCATTTTCTAATTAATTTGACCCACCTACTTAGTTCTCACTGACCTGTCAACTTTGAGAAAGACGCTGAACTGCTTGACCTCCCAGCAGGCGATGAGCATCTATTAACAAGCGAGGAATTTTCTCTCGATGAGGGCTATTAGTTAAACATTGACTCAGGTCGAGTTGCTCGACTCTATGGGCGCTGTTACCAGGAAACCAATGACTGCCGTTGCCCAACAGATTGTAGCGCATCTTAGCATAATCAATCATATCATAGGCGATCGCCAGATTTCTCAGCCAGAGAATGACATGAATATTGACATGATCGGGGGTTTCTTCAAGTTTAGGCAAACCGACGTGCCAAGTCTTAACCCAATCTTCCCCAAAAGTGGCGATCGCTTGCTCTTGTAACCGCTGCAAAATTGACGGTAAAATCTCGTCAGCCTTTTCTAGTAGGTGCAATACTTTCAAGTGTTCGTCAAAATCTGTGGGTCGTGCAGCGCCCAAACTGAGAGTGTGTACTTGAGGATGAGACAGGCAAACCAGATCGTTAAACACCATAGGACTCACAGGCTCACACAATTCTACTAGCTTCTTGGGGGGATCGTAGAGTTTTCCGCCTTTATCCGAGGGGCTGATAATAAATACTCCCATATCCTGGCGTTGAGCAGCTTCTATAGCAGACCAATTAAATTGGTTGATGTAGTACCAGTGGAGATTGACGTAGTCAAATTGACCCGTTTCAATGGTTTTAATAATAGTTTCTGTCGCTCCGTGAGTTGAGAAACCGATAAACCTTACCTTTCCCTGTTCTTGGAACTTTCTCGCTTCGTCGAGACAGCCTCCAGGTCGGATGCTATTTTGTAATGTTTCTGCATTATTAATGCCGTGTAACGATAGCAGATCTACGTAGTCTAGTTTGAGCAAAGCAAGAGACTGATTAACTTGTCGTCGAAACTCTTTCGGATCTGGTTTAGGACTTACTTTGGTTTGTACGATTAGTTTTTCTCGAGGTAATTGGCAAAAAACTCTGCCTAGTTGTATTTCAGAAGTGCCGTAACCCCTTGCTGTTTCAATGTGGTTGATTCCAACATCTAGGGAACGACGAATAGTTGCTTCTAGATTGCGTTGATTTTCCTGAGGAATTTGCCACGCTGGGACATCCTGCCACTTATACTGATATCGCATACCACCGCAGGAGAAAACGGGCATTTGTAATTCCGTGCGACCAAAGCGACGATATTGCATCTTTTGTTTGTTGTTACTTGTTTTTACTAATAACTAATGTATCGGTATAACTATAACAATGATTCTAAATCGCGGGATCCACTTACTACCCTAGCTATATCAATGCCATCAACTCTAGGATAGTAAAAAACAATGTAATCATTAACAACAAATCCTCGCAGTCCTGGAGAAAGCTTATCGTAACTTTTGCCCATATTGGGATATCCAGCTACAACGACACATTTTTTACGAATAGCATCAAACAGCTTGCTGGCAGCATCAGGATTATTGCTGGCAATATAATCGCAAATCTCGTTTAAATCTTGAACTGCCGCATCTGAGAAAGAATAGCTACTCACTCCTAATTTTCTACTCCATATTCGCGGCGAAGTTTGTCTTGAAGTCTAGTCAAAACTAATTCTCCATCAGTAACTTTTCCTTG
>JBFRWL010000223.1:0-2727 GCA_051439565.1 Prochloraceae cyanobacterium | reverse complement strand
TCAAAAAAGTTTCCTGCTGCTGGTTTTTTGCCCAATACATTATCACCAAATCGCAGATAAGCGGAGTCGTCATCTTCTGTCTCCACCACAAAATCCCGTGCAAAGCGATCGCTGTTTAGCAGATCCCGTTGGAATTGCCAATCGAATTGCTCTCCTTGATTGTATTCTCGTAAGAACATAGCGGGCTGAGTGTCGCGCATTTCCCAGTCAAAAGCTGCTGTAGCGGATGCTTCGGGGTCGAATTGTACCCATTTCTGGTTACGGTCTAAAACATAACCCTGTTGGGTGAGAACTCCTCGTTTTAAGCGGGGACGATAGCGATCGCTATTGGGAATAAGATTCAGTTTTTTGGGGTCTAGAATCTTCCCATCGCGATTAATCCAATCTTCTTTTTGCTCAGTAACAAAATCGGCAATAATTTTCTCTGGCTCTTCTAGAGGGAGGGCGGGAAGAGTACGACCATAATCCGCTAGCACCACATTACCTTTTGCCACGCTGAGGTCGGGATACAATTTACCATCAATCACTCTTGCCACGGGAAGGGAAAAGGGCAGAGCATCTTCTGGTGACCACTCAATTTCGAGGACTTGTTGGGGTTGTCCTGGGGTTTCATCATCTACAAATAAGGGGTCTTGATTTGCTGTTACTTTAGTCAAGCGCACAGCATGACGATGGGTTAAATCAATATTATTTTCTTGACCTGTTTCTGGATTTAGCTGTTCGATAAAGATCAAAACAGTACCAGGTTTCAAGCATGGTTGTAGTTTGCCTCCACTATCTTTTAAGGTCGCTTTGGTAGCTCCTTGCGGGAGTTTGCAGTCTTCATTTCCCCAACTGTAGAATTGAATTTGATTACAAGCTGGATGCAGGATCAGATCGTGCATGGTTTCAAAAACCTCAGTTCCTAAATTCAGCGCATCAATCAATTGATTGGAACGGAGCACTCCTGGTGTGAGGGTTGGTACTCTAGTCAAAAGTTGTGTTCCCCGATACTGATTTTCTGGGGCTGGTCCTGGCAACTTCACTTCCTGGGTTACTTCCACCGTAACCCAAACTCTGGCATTGCAACCATCATGCATAAAGTAATCGAGGAGACGACTATGACGGCGCACGGAGATCCGTTTACGTGCTGTTCCCAAATAGGCTTCAGTAGCTACCGCATCTTGATAGTAACTCAGGTTATCGGCTGCATATGCCAACAACTCTACCAACATGATGCCCAGATCGGAAGCATTGCGCTCTTGCCACTCAGGGATAGTGACAGCAAGGCGATCCAGCATTAGCTGCCGAAAGCTGGCATAATCTTTAGCTAGATAGTCAATGTTGGGTGGTGGTTCAGGTTTGTCTGAAGCTGGTTCTAAGGGTTGACAATCAAACTCGCTGACCTTTTCCTGCCAAGAAAAATTAATCTGAGATAGTTGGGGATCGAAACCTTGGGGGGGAGGAGGTTCGTTTAAGTTGCTAAATCCCCTGTCCACTAACTTTTCTAGAGATTCAACTAAGCGTAAGGTATAGTTTGAGCGATCGCCAATAGATTTAACTTTAATTGTTACCAGATTCGTGTTGGAGCTAACTGATTCGATCTGCACAGGAATATTTCCTCCCTCCAAAACCAGATTTTCCTGAGTTAGAGAACGCCCGGATGGCAGATCGTGAATTAAGTGTAAAACCAGGATTGTTTCTTCAGAGCCAATTTCGAGATAATCAATCCCATTCAAGTATTGCTCTTTAAAAGCGCGAACTTTTAGCAATCGAGGCTCATTTTGACAAGAAAACTGAATAACCATCTCAAACCTCACGAGAAAATTCAGCAACTTGGCTTTGTTGAGTACGACGAATCGTATAGGCAATCATCACCACTAAACGGGCAGCATCATTCTCGATACTGACATCTTCAACCTCTATGACATCTCCTAACCATCTTTCTAATGATCCCTGCACCAGAAATTGAGTGGTGGCTGCTAACTCATCACTATTGGGTTCAAAAATTAGTTGTTGCAAGCCACAGCCAAACTCTGGGCGATTGACACGCTCCCCTGGAATGGTGAATAAAACTTGCTCGATCATTTGACGAATATGGGATTGGGATGCTTGGGCAGTATTTGCCACTCTTCCTCTACCGTCAATTTGCCAGGGATAATTAATCTGTACCATAGCTACATTCCCCTAACACGAGGTTGGGGTCCAATGAAACTGTCATTTAAGAGAAAACCAGGCATTATATAACCTCCAAAGCACCATTCATTAATTGATATTGACAATTGTGCCCTTAAGTTCAACACCCGAGGGCGCTAATTTCAATTTGGCTGAAGCATGAGTGATTTCGATCGCCGAAGTAGTAAGTTTCGCCGTGGAAGGAGTATTTTTTAATTCAATAGCGGAAGTAGTCAGAATAGTTTCGACCGCACTTTCTTTCAGTTGGATGCTATCTTGTTTAATCACAATCGTCGAAGACTTACGATTAATCAATTCGATGGTATCGGCGGTTAACTTAGCAATGGTTTCCTGGTTATTATTAAGCTCAATGCCCTTAGCATCGAAAATCATTTTCAAGGGTCTTTTAACTGTGGGACTTTCTACCTCTAGGGTTACACTTTCTTTACCTTTTAGATTACTCAAAGTAAAAGTAATACCATGAGTTCTAAAAACTTGAATTTTATCTTCCTCTTTGAGATTTTGCAGAGCTTTAGGTAACTCCCCCTCACCCCAAAAACAGCCACTCCAAAT
>JBFRWL010000222.1:0-3998 GCA_051439565.1 Prochloraceae cyanobacterium | reverse complement strand
GCCCCAGAGTAATTGGTTTACCCGAAATCACTTTCGCTCCATGTTCATAAGTTCTATGGCATCGCGCAGAAATAAATTACCTTTATGAGATTAATTTAGGCAGAATTGAATAATTCCAATTTCCTTGAAAGAGATCGCGTTGAAGATTTACTTTTGAGAGCTCCTCATCACTAATTTTTTGTCCAATAGGATAAGAGTGTTCATCTAATTTGGCTTGAATAGTTAGCCCTGTTTTTGTGGTTGTGTTACCAATTAAATTTACTACAACTTCTCGACTAACTAAGGGTCTTCCTCTCCAGTTTTCTGTAATATGACAGAACATTCGATGTTCGATTTTGTTCCATTTACTGGTGCCTGGGGGAAAATGGCAGACTTTAATCTTCAGTCCGATTTCTGTCGCCAATTTTTGCAGTTCAGTTTTCCACAATCGCGCCTCGATAACCATTGCTGCCGCCGCAGTCGGCGGTAATCAAAAGCTCACTCGCTTCGCCATACATCAAGCTCCCCATCTCTTGCCACCATTGCTTGATGGAAGCCACGGCAAAGGCTGCTGTATCATGATCGATTCCCACATTCACCCAACCCCTATTCGAGACCATATCATAAATTCCATAAGGGATAACTTTTCCGAGCTTTTGATCCGCAAAATCGTGCATCTTAACGGGGATTGGCTCTTTTTTGGGTTGCCATTCTTGCCCTTGATTATGATATTCTCCTATCAATTCTTTTTTCTTCGTATCTACTGAAATTACTGGCTGTCTTCGCAACTCGAAATCATGAACTTGCTGATTAATATATTGAAATTGGGCATCTCTATCCGGATGTGTTTTTTCTTTCAGACTTTTGCGATTACTTTGGAGACTGTATCCGTTCCTCAGATAATAGCTTGGCTACTGTTCTCGGACTAATTTGATGTCCTGCTTCGTTTAAAGCATTAGCGATCTTTAGATGTGCTTTTAGAAGTCCAACGCAGTGGTGATTGAGGATCTCCACGAGTTTCTGGGTCAATTAATCTTTCCAAATCTTGAATTAATGTTGAGTCGGTTTCGCCGAGCTTCTTTCTTCCGCCCCCTGTTTTTCTAATTCTTTGCCGACTATCAGAGTTTTTCGTGATTTTAGACAGGGGTGGCAAAGGTGTTTCTAGCTCTTTTAGTCCATTTCTAATGGTTTTTGGCGATAACCCCGTAGCGAAAGAAACTTTTCTAATTCCCCCTTTTCCCAGAGTAGCCGCTTCCGATGCTGCCCACAATCGTCTTAGCTTCTCATCCATGTAAGGCATTAGAGCCTCAAACTTAGTTCTCAGTGACTCGATGATTGACATCTCAACTACTTTACTAACTCTGATTCCATTTTCCCATTTCTGGTTTTTGAAGAGTAACTTATTTTTGCGCAATGCCTTATGACCCAGAAGCAATTCTAACTTTTCACGGCATTTTTGGGAGAGGGAATAAGTTAGCGTACAATATTCGCTAACCCTTGCTCAAAAGAGAACAAAGGGTTTCCATAGATCAATGTAATTTCTCTATCTTTGGACTCGTGAATGAATCAGCTTTCAAGTTCGATAGTAGAACAATGTGATTTTGGAGATAAACGTTTAACAAACAGGGCAGTGTTCCTCGAAGAAATTCTCTCGTTAAAATATGGAAAGCCATTATCATCCATATTTGAGAGCGCCAGTGACCTGAAAAGAGCTTACGAGTTCTTTGCCAATGCTAAAACCAGCTTTACCAAAGTGACCGCACCATATCATCAAGAGACAGCCAAACAGATTAGGGAATGGCCAATAGTATTAGCCGTGGGAGATACAACCTATCTCGATTACAAGAAGATCCCATCAAAAAGAGAACAATATGGACCCATCGGCAACGGAGGAAATGGACTAATCTTACATAGTGCATTGGCAGTCAATGCAGACAATGGACAACCGATGGGATTACTCTGGGAAAAACTGTGGCATCGAGAACATAAACAGTCAAACGCTAGCAAAACCAAGAAACAGAAGAAAAAACAACAAGCAGAAGCGAGAAAACGTCCTATTGAAGAGAAAGAATCTTATAAATGGATAGAAGCTCTCAAAGAAGTCGAGAAACTCTTAAAAATCTCCGAAACGGAGAGTAAAAGACCCAAAATCATTCATGTATTTGACCGAGAAGGCGACATGGCCGAAGTCTTTGCTCAAGTCAGTCAAACCTCAAATACAGGAGTAGTAGTAAGAGCAGCACATAATCGGGCGCTCGAAGGAGAAAACAGTTATCTATGGGAATGGCTACCATCCCAACCTATCAAGATGGAAGTAGCCGTAGAACTAGCCAAAACCCCCAACCGGACAGAGCGAACCGCGAACCTGGCAATTAGATATGCACCCATCTTGCCTTCGTCGTCCTGCCAGAATTAAAGAGCCAGAGTCTTTGGCCGTTTATGGAGTGTATGCTGTAGAAATTGACCCGCCCCAAGGCTGTGAACCCGTAGAATGGATGATATTGACCCCTTTACCCGTTACGAATGGGGAACAAGCACAAACCATTTTACGGTGGTATACTTATCGGTGGCGGATTGAAGAATATCATAAAATACTCAAGTCAGGATGTAAAGCGGAAAGCTATCGCCTCGCTGGAGATAGTATGCAAGTTTTACTGGGATTTTTAACCCAAATTGCTGCACCAGCAGTTAAAAATGACCTATCTTAATCGAACGAATCCTGAAGCACCGGCATTGTACGTATTAAATGAGGTTCAGATTGAGGTTTTAGTGGCCAAAGTTCAAAAACCAGTGCCGACAGTTGATTTAACTGTAGCTTGGGCCATCGAAGCCGTAGCCCGTTTGGGAGGTTACTTGAGTCATCGAAGGAAGAGTAATATTGGCAAAGGGGGTGTTATGGCGTGGCTTTAAAGAAGTTGCAATCTTTATGTGAAGGATGGCAATTACGCTCACGTTTTGAGTAAAGGAGCGAGTTTATTGCTACGAGGTGAGGGAGTAGAATGAGAACATGGTTAGCGAACTTTGTTGCACAACCAATTCGAATTTTTTTAGGGGTCTTAACTATGGCTAATGCCCGTCAACAGAAGGATGTAGCCACTCGTCTAGATGAACTTAAACATCTTATCCAACAACTCCAACAAGATATTGAAGACATACGCGACGAAGGTGAAATTGCTCCGTCTGGTTGTTGGATTGTCCGAAACCCTCGCCAAAGGACAAAAGGGTGGTCGTTATTGGTATTACAAATGGATGTCCCATGACCCGATTTTTGTTACCAAAAATGGTAATCCATCTCGTCATCAATATTTAGGTAAAGCTGGGAGTGAAGCTTATTTGAAGGCGGTTGAAGCTTTATCTCGTCGCGGTAGAATTGAAGCCTTAGATAGAGCCTTGAAAACAGTTTTAATGGGGTTGGAAGATTTGCTCGAAGAAGCATCCCGATTGAATCAGGGTTAGCGAATTATGTTACACAACTAATATCCCTTTCCCAAGATGCCGTGAAAAGTCAGTTCCACTCACCACCTCTTAGAAATAGTAGAAATCTTACGAGAGAAAAAAGCAGCATTCTATTCTTTAGGAGAACCTTGGGCTGATACTACAACCAGTGCGGGAAAGATGATTATGACCGTCTTTGCTGGTATCGCAGAATTTGAACGAGATTTAATTCGAGAAAGAACTAGCGTGGGACGAGAAGCTGCGATGAAAAAAGGAATTAAATTTGGTCGTCCCCGTTCTCTATCGCCAGAACAGAGAGAATTGATTCTAAAATTGAGAGAAGAAGGAAAGTCTGTCACTGAGTTAGCTAGGACTTTTGATGTAGATCGTTCCACTATTTATCGTTTGAAATAGGTTTAAATCGATGAATGAAGAGGAATCTCATTTAAGTAAATTGCCAGAAAGTTCTCGAACCCTTGGTTGGGAACGATACCAGATTCTACGCCCTCATTTAGAAGATGGTGTTTCTTTAAGGCGAGTAGCAATGGATGCAGGAATTCCTTTTAGAACTGCCCAACGTTGGG
>JBFRWL010000221.1:0-22081 GCA_051439565.1 Prochloraceae cyanobacterium | reverse complement strand
TGACTCCTGACTCGGAGACTCCTATCTACACCGAAAAACTTTTTCAGCAAACCCTAATTAAAATTCAACAATCCTATACTCAACTCCAGTTTCAAAAATTCTCACCCCGCCTCCTTCGGCAACAGTTTGCCTCAAAGCTGGCACATTAGTAACTCTTACCCCAGCTAAATAATTTATCCCCATTTGGGCTAAATCGGGCAACCAGGGTGCTGTAGGTCCCATTAAGACTAATTTGGCATCTTTGGCTA
The DNA here is from genome assembly GCA_051439565.1 of Prochloraceae cyanobacterium. Taxonomy (GTDB): domain Bacteria; phylum Cyanobacteriota; class Cyanobacteriia; order Cyanobacteriales; family JBFRWL01; genus JBFRWL01. Next base: position 21,833 of record JBFRWL010000221.1, on the reverse strand, counting down.
ATTCAACCAAACGGGGAAAGGTTTTATTAGCTATAGAAGTAGCAGTAAGAAATACCCATTCTGCCTCTGGTAATAAATATTCTGACGCAGGTGCAGGATAATCTTCTGGTCCCGCTTGAAGTTCAATGACGTTCATCTCCATTTCTTGAGAGTAGCGAGAAAGCCCAGGATAGCGACCAATGATACAAACTTTTTTGTGGCGAATCTGCGGTAAGAAATATTCAAATACTGCTAAATTAGCCGCTTCTGACCGGGATATAGGCTTGGCTTGGTCAGGTAAGGGCGATCGCGCGTTGACTACAGAATTAATTGCTGCCATACCCACAGTTGCTTGGTAACTATCCCACGATCGCACCCAAGGCATTAATTGGGCGATCGGCTTGTTAACTAAGGTTCCCGACCAAGATAAGGTGCGAGTAGCTGTCCCTGGACTCATGCACAAACCTACTCCTTCTCCTTGACACAAAGTCCAGGTTAAGCCGATCGATACTTCCTTCACCAGAGCATCTGTAGAGGCATAATCTAACAGCAGGTCGTAAATTTCTCGTGGATTAACCATAGATTGAGAAGGTTATTAATTTTTCGATGAATATCGCTATTAACCCTAACGCCCCACTCCCCATCTTCTCAACAAATATTATCGACATAGTCGTTGAGGGTAAATTCTATTTAGGCATAGCCCATATCCTTTGCAGCTTCACATTAAATTGGTATTAATCGAGTAAGTATTCAGGCTCTAGCGTTTCTTTTGGGGGAAAATGAGATGCACTGGGAAAAGTATCTACCGGGAGTCCAGTTTCAGCTACAGCCAATTCCAAGTAAGTTGTGAAAGCCCATAGAACTTGCGTTTAGCGCAGGTCGTGCAAGAATGTGACAAATTTGTATTGGCAAAAAAGGTATAAAGAGAGACAATGTATATTAGTCCCTATTTAAGTCTGCTCTGTGGATAAAGTTCGCACTGTCTCCGATACGAAAAGAGATTTCTACGCCCATCATACCCGACCCATAAACTCCGTTTATCGGCGAGTAGTAGAAGAGTTGTTAGTAGAGATGCATTTGCTCTCTGTTAATGTTGACTTTAGGGTCGATCCAATCTACTGTTTGGGTGTGGTTACCTCTTTTGACCGCTTTATGCAGGGTTACAAACCCGAAAAAGATAAAGAGTCGATTTTTGCTGCTCTTTGTCACTGTGTCGGAGGCGACAATCAAAAATATCGCCAGGAAGCAGAGAGTGTGGTGGCTGTGGCAAAGTCAATGTCGGGAGCAGAATTGATTTCCTGGATAGGTTCGCCAACTCCGGTTGATAGTGGGGAAAATGTAGCAACAGCGATCGGCGCGATCGCCAACAATCCTAAATTTAAGTACAGTCGTCTATTTGCTATTGGCTTATATACCCTCTTAGAAGAGGCAGATCCAGAATTAGTCGAAGAGCAAGAAAAGCGCAACGAGTTACTGCAACAACTATCTGAATCTTTGCACCTACCCGCAGAGAAAATACAAAAAGATCTGGATTTGTATCGCAGCAATCTAGAAAAAATCACTCAAGTCCTCAACGTATTTGAAGAAGCCCTAGAAGCAGATCGCAAAAAACGCGAACAACGCTCTCAGGAAAAAAATTCTGCTCAGTAAAGTTACCTGTTACCTCTGACCTCTGACCTCTCCCTCACCTTTTTATATCAACACTAGCAAAAAGAATAGATTCAATCTATTCTTTAGCACCTATTCGTCTGAACAAATCATGAAAAGGTTCCCAATTATCTTCGGAGACGATCGGTTCCCAAACTGATTCTATTACTGGTCTGAGTAAGGCTGTTTTGGGATTATGAAATCTCAGGCGATCGCCGATCTTATCCATTCCCTCGATCGGCAAATTATTTAAAGCCTGATAATATAAATTGCGCCAATTATCCCTAAGTTTTGGCGAAAAATTAGCATTTTCTAAGATTACCGAACTATCTTCTCTCCAGCCATAATTAAAGCCCTCTGCTAACTCATAAAAGAAAGCGTGATAGCCAATATCATTATTCCTTAATAAATCAATTGTTGCAGCTAATAATGCCTCTGCCTCATCTATTGGCAAACCTTCAAATCCCAACTTTTTGAGCATTAACTGACGATAAGTTGCCCAATAAAGATCGTCAAATAAAGCCAAACCAGCTTCTAAGTCGCGAGGATAAATAACTTCCCCTAAAGCAACTTGAAGCATTTCTAAATTCAACTTACAAATAAATGGCTGATTGCCATAACTATAACGACCGCCATAATCAAAATACGCTGCTGTAAATTGGGGATTGTAAGTAGGAATAAAAGCATAGGGGCCATAATCAAAACTTTCCCCTGTAATTGACATATTGTCTGTATTCAACACCCCATGACAAAAGCCAGCCGCCATCCACTGTGCTACTAATGTAGCTACTCTTTCTACTAATTCAGCATAAAACTTAGCGTATCGTTCCTCGCAATTGGCAACTCCAGGGTAATAATTTTGGATGACACGATCTAAAAGTTTTTTAATTAAATCTGGACGTTGGAGATAGTACAGCCTTTCAAAAGTACCAAATCTAATATGAGAACGACTAAAACGGATCATCACCGAAGAACGAGTGGGAGAAGGTTCGTCTCCTCGCCACAGTGATTCTCCAGTTTCAATCAAACTCAGACAGCGAGAGGTATTTACGCCCAAATGATGCAAAGCTTCAGCCGCTAATACTTCTCTCACACCGCCTTTGAGGGTTAGTCTACCATCAGCATTTCGAGAATAAGGAGTTCTGCCAGAACCTTTAGTACCAAAGTCATAGACAAACCCATCCGTAGCGCGTACCTGTCCGTAAAGAAAACCGCGACCGTCACCCAAATAGGGATTATATTGACCAAACTGATAGCCGTGGTAGCGCAGTGCTAAAAAAGGACGTACTCCTTGAAACTTGCCAAAAGCTTCGATGAAATGGTGGTCTGTAACTGATTTTGGGTTTAAGTTGAGCAGAGGTAATAAAGAGTTATTGCGAAAGCGTAAAATATGCTGGGGGAATTCTGCTGCTATGACCTCGTCGTAATAGTCATCTCCCAAGTCTTCCATGATTAATTCGTAATTAAGACTGAGGAAGGGATTGGGTTGTGATTCTGTCATTGGACAATGATATATAGCACTACGTTAAAAACTTAGGAGGTGAATCGATCCCAAAAGGCAAGAGGCAAGAGAAATAAAATCCTAATCTAATATCGTGGTCCTATTTAGATTGTGCATCAAAACAGGACTAAAAAGGCTCCAGGATAAGAGTTTTGGCCATTCTTATCTAGGTGTTGATTTCTCATGAATTATTGAGAACTGCTTTAAGGGTAAGGATTGTGTTTGGAGTGAGCCAATTAGATAATACAGTGTTTATTCCTTTAAGAAGACGAGCAAGTCAACTCCTCCAGCATCAACTTAGAACGCTTGATTTTTTCTGGAATTGCAATCGGATAATTACCTGTAAAACAGGCAGAACAAAAATTCTTAGGTTCTTCTCCGGTTACTTCTAACATTCCCTGCCAGCTAAGATAGGTCAGGGAATCAACGCCAATTTGCGCGGCTATATCTTCTACTGATTTGGTAGAGGCAATTAGTTGATCCTGATTATCAGTATCAATGCCATAGAAGCAGGGATGAGTCACTGGCGGGGAGGAGATGCGCATGTGTACTTCTGTCGCGCCAGCATCTCGCAGCGCTTTGACTATTTTGCGACTAGTAGTACCTCTAACAATAGAATCATCAACTATGACAACTCTTTTTCCTGTTAGGACATCTTTGAGAGGGTTAAGCTTCATGCGAATGCCGGACTCGCGCATATGCTGGGTCGGCTGAATGAAAGTGCGCCCGACGTAGCGGTTTTTAATCAGTCCTTCTCCGTAAGCAATACCAGATTGCCGAGAAAAACCGATCGCCGCTGGGACTCCAGAGTCAGGAACGCCCATGACAATTTCAGCTTCTACAGGTGATTCTTTTGCCAATTGCTTGCCTAAACGCAAACGATAGCTATAGAGGGTCTCGTCGTGCATGATGCTATCTGGTCTGGCAAAATAAATCATCTCGAAAATGCACAGTTTCTTCTCTGGTTTTTTTGCCCAATGAAAGGATGCCATACCAGCTTCGGTGATCCACACCAATTCTCCTGGTTCTACTTCCCGCAGGTATTCAGCGCCAATAATATCTAAGCCGCAGGTTTCTGATGCCAAGACATAACGAGTGGGATTTCCTTCTAAGGTACCTATTACTAGAGGACGGATACCATTAGGATCTCGGACTCCCATAACACCAACAGGAGTACCAATTGTGAGACTATAAGCCCCCGAACAGATTTGAAAGGCGCTGATTGCCGCTTCTAACCAACCTTTACCGCTATTGACTTCATCGGCGATCGCCAGTGCAATCAGTTCTGAATCAGTAGTAGTATTAAAGTTACAGCCACGCTTTTTTAACTCCTCCCGCAATTCGTTAGCATTGACTAAGTTACCGTTATGGGCTAGAGCAAGCGGTCCTAAGGGAGTTGGAATTATTGCTGGCTGAGCATTTACTTTCAGGCTAGAACCAGTTGTAGAATAGCGAGTGTGACCAATTGCTAAATTTCCCCTTAGCTGTTGCAGGATGTCTTCATTAAAGACTTGATTTACTAGACCCATCTCTTTGTGAAGTCGTACCTGTTTGCCTTCAAAGGTAGCTATTCCTGCCGATTCTTGTCCTCGGTGCTGTAGCGCAAATAAACCAAAATAAGTTAACTTGGCAACGTCTTCCTCTGGTGCGTAGATTCCAAAAACACCACAGGCTTCTTCTGGTTTGTCCGGTCGTTGGTTAAAAGAACTGCTTTCTTGATCGGCATACTGGTCAACGTTGAAAGATTTTTGGGGAATCATGCTATGGCTTTACTCCTGATAGCGGCAATAAATAAATTGTTAAAACTCATCTCTAGGGAGAAAGTTGCTGCTCTTAATAATTTCTTAATAATTAAGATATAAGTAATATAGTCTATTTTTAGCAGCTTCACTAGAACTAACTGCTGGCAAATGCCAATAATTCAATTTTGCTCTTGACCGACGCTTCTACCTCGGAAGGCAGTAAGGTTTCCTTTGTCCCTTTATGCCTTGAAGTACAAGCCCCGTCGTTCACGACCGAAGAAGTTTGGTAGAGGTGCAAACCTCTTTCAAACAAGTTTTCTTCTACCTTCTGCTCTTTGCCCTCTGCCTTGTCGCGTACCCGAAAGGTGACCAAGTCTAGCGGCTTGACAATCTTAATTATGTATGCTCGGTTAGATGATAAGGTTGGGAACACTGTTAAAATTTATTAACTTTTTTATCAAGAAGGTCTTCGTGAATCGTCTAATTTCAGACAGCACAGGTTATCATTTATGGATTCATCCGTCGTTCGAGAGCGTAACTCCAGCGATGGGTAATATTAATAATTGTAACATCGAGCAGGATATCTTCGTCAGTTGTTACGATTTGTAAATTACCTTGTTTATCTGTAACCGAGCCAATTTTCTCCCAATTATTTCCTAAATGTCCTTGTAAATATAGTTCCCAATTTTGTTGGCGATCGGGTGCCACAGATACCAAAATTCTACTCGCGGCTTCTCCAAAAAGTAGCTCGTCTAATCGTTTGGCTGATTTTTCGAACTGAATTGCTGCTCCTAGCTGACCGCTAATACAACATTCTGCCAAAGCAACAACAATACCACCCTCAGCACAATCGTGGGCTGAATTAATCCAACCTTGGCGAATTCCGTGACGACAAGCTTCTTGAACACGATGCTCTAAGTCAAAATCTACTACTGGCGGTTTTCCAGCAACAATGCCGTGAATTGTCGCCAGATATTCGGAACCTCCCAAGGTGGGGAAATGGGATGAGGGGGTTATTCCTAGTAAATAGATTAAATCTCCTGCCTGACGCCAACCCTGACGGCAAACTTTAGTAACGTCAGGAACTAATCCCACCATACCAATGACTGGCGTAGGATAAATAGGCTGAGGTTTGCCTTGAGAATCTAGAGTTTCGTTATACAGAGATACATTACCTCCAGTGACCGGGGTGTTCATTTCCCGACAAGCATCGGCAATTCCCCGACAAGCTAATGCTAACTGCCAGTATCCCACAGGATTTTCAGGAGAAGGGAAATTAAGATTGTCCGTAACAGCTAAGGGGTCAGCGCCAACGCAGCTAAGATTGCGGGAGGCTTCAGCTACTGAAGCTTTTGCTCCCTCATAAGGATCGAGATATACGTAGCGGGGATTGCAATCGGTGCTAGCTGCTACCCCTCGTTTTGAGTTGGCTGGTGTTGCTTCTGGGAAACGGACTCGAATAACAGTTGCATCTGCTTCGCCAGGTAAAATAACTGTATTGTTTTGAACTTGGTGGTCGTACTGGCGGTAGATCCAGCGTTTGGAGGCAATAGTAGGACTGTCGAGAAGTTGCAGGAGAATATCATTCCAAGTATATTGCTTGCCGGAGATTTCAATTCCCTCTACAGTGCAAGCAGGCAAAGAATTAGCTTGCCATTGCCAGGCTCTAGTTGCATATTCTGGCGGTTCTGTCAATAATTTTCGGTGATAAATTGGCGTATTATCAGCCAAAGCAGAGGCGGGAACTTCTGCTGCTATTTGCTTGTTAAAGAAAATTCGCACCACTGGTTCTTTAATCACAGTTCCGGCAACAACAGCCTGAAGCCCCCAGCGGTGAAAAATATCGACTAATTCCTGTTCTCGACCTTTTTGAGCGACGAATAACATTCGTTCTTGAGATTCGGAAAGTAGGTATTCATAGGGCACCATTCCCGTTTCCCTAACTGGAATTTTATCTAAATCCAGTTCCACACCTACGCCGCCTTTAGCTGCCATTTCTGAGGTAGAACAGGTAATCCCAGCTGCCCCCATATCCTGTGCGGCAACTACAGCACCAGTTTTAAATGCTTCGAGAGTTGCTTCTATCAGAGATTTTTCTAGGAAGGGATCCCCTACTTGTACGGCGGGGCGATCGTCGAGGGAATTATCTGTTAGTTCAGCACTAGCAAAACTCGCTCCTCCCATGCCATCCCTACCTGTAGTAGAACCCACGTATAAGACGGGATTACCAATACCAGCAGCAGCAGATTTAACGATTTCAGGGGTTTCCATTAACCCGATCGCCATAGCATTGACTAGGGGATTGCCAGTATAAGCGGGGTCGAAATAGACTTCCCCGCCAACGTTAGGCACTCCCACGCAATTACCATAGTGAGCAATTCCTTCTACTACTCCAGCAAAGAGTCTTCTGGTGCGAGCATCTTCTAGAGAACCGAAGCGCAAAGAGTTTAACACGGCAATAGGACGTGCACCCATAGTAAAAATATCTCGGAGTATACCCCCTACACCTGTAGCTGCGCCTTGGAAGGGTTCGACGGCTGAGGGGTGGTTGTGAGATTCAATTTTAAAGGCTAGTCGCAGTCCATCACCTAAATCTACCACTCCCGCGTTTTCTCCAGGACCGACTAAGATGCGATCGCCCTTAGTGGGAAATTGCTCCAGTAGGGGTTTAGAATTCTTATAACAACAGTGCTCCGACCACATCACGCCAAACATACCCAATTCAGCTTTGTTGGGATGACGACTTAAGCGTTGCACAATTTCTTCGTACTCTTGAAGTGTAAGACCTTCGGCAGCAATTTCTTCAGCAGAGAAGGGAGCAGACATAGAACTTGGCACGAATAGCTACAGGCTCTATTGTATCGATACCTTGCGCGGTTTGTTCCTTCTACAACTTAAATTAATCTGTATTGTGAGAGTATCTAAATAATAAGCATAATTTTTTATTGTTTTTTTCTTTCTCCATCCCAAATTAGAAGTCCTATTGATAACAAGACTAAAAATAAACCTATAGATAAAAATATAATTCTCAAGATATCACCAAGAATTGGAATTTGAGAAGATACAATTATTAGATAAGCTAAAAGTAAACTACTCAAGCTAGTAAGCAAATAAATATTCATTCAACTTTTACAGAATAGTTAATGATGTTAAATAAGACATATAGCAATCCTAAATGATTCGTGAAATATAAGTATATGACGTGTCATTTGTACTCAATCTTTAGTTTGGCATTTGCTCAAATAACCAATGCTTAGTCTCGAAGCAAGAAGTGTTTTTTAGCTTCTTCTTTTGTTAAAATGGCAAATCACAAAGGATGATTTAAGTTAGTGGTTCACAAGTGCAATAGGAATGCTAAGCTGACACGCATTTAAATTGGGATTTTTGAAGCCCAGACCTCTTACAGCAAGGCTTGTGAGCGATCAAAATAAATGCATAACGACTTATGTGAGTATTTTAGCCTTTTTAAGCTGATGTGTGTCTAAATTTTTGATCGTTTAGTTAAGAAACAAACCCTATTCCCGTCTGCTCGTCCCCCCGTCAGACGAGGGCTACCAAATGATACCAATTTCAAAAAATACGGCTAGAATTTGCCTGAAACAATTCTTAAAAAGAGAGCTACTCTTAAACCTTAAGTTAATATACTTAAGTTCCATCCCTATAAAAACTAAAAGAGTTTACAAGTTTTGAGATATGAGCTCCTCATCTATCAAAACCCCTTCTCAAAAATCCCGTTACTTACTAGTGGCAATCAATCTTTGTCTGGGATTAGGATTGTCAGTAATTGCCGCGTTCATTGTTTGGAAATGGGAGCAAACCAAAACGCAATCTAAATTTGAACGGGAAGTAGATAACATCACCCATGCCTTGCAGTACAATCTCGAACATTATTCTCTTGCTATAAAATTTCTCGGAGGATTTTATGAAGCTTCCGAGGTAGTTAAGCCGACAGAATTTGGACGATTTGCCGACAAGATTTTTGCTGGTCATCCCGGTATCCTCGCCGTAGGTTGGTCGCCTCAAGTGCAAGCAAACCAACGCGCTACTTACGAGCGGAGCAGAGCATCTAGCAGTGGGGTTAATTCTCGTATCTTAGAACATGACCCTCAAGGAGCGCTCATCACTGCCAAAAAACGCTCAAAATATTATCCCATCACCTACATAGAATCAAAAGAGCCGAAGCTTAAAGGTTTATTAGGTTATGACCTCAGCTCAGAGACCCAGCATCTTGATGCCATAGAAAGGGCAAAAAATCAAGGAGCTATGGTGATGACTCGCAACTTCTTTCTCAGGCAGAAATTGAAGACTAACTTCGTCATTTATCAACCGCTTTACCAGCAAAACTCCACCTCTTCTCCTTCTGGAAATTTACCTCAGTTGTTTCAAGGAGTAGTTTATATAGTTTACCAACCAAAAGTAATGGTGGAGAATGCTCTCAAAGGAATGAAGCTAGAAAACATAGACTTTTACCTCTACAATGGTTCTCTCAAACAAGTGCAATCGTATTTGAGCCAGCAATCAACGGAGAACCAGGAGAACTTCATACTTTTTTACGATCGCGATACTAGGCAAGTAATAGACAATCCTCAAAGAGCAAATTTATGGGCTCGTATTTCGGCTGAGAAAAGCCATCATTGTCCTTACGATAAGACATGGGTTAGCTGCGTGCGTACCCTTCGTCTGGCTGGAGAGCAATGGTCAATTGTCTTTGTACCTAAATTAGAATTTGACGCTCGAAGTAAACACGATGCACTAGCAACACTCTTTATTGGTTTATTCGCTACCGGTACTCTGACCCTTTATTTGTGGATGTCTATCAGACAAAATCTTCAAACAGAGCGTTTGCTTTTATCTCTGACAGAGGAAGTTAAGAAAATCCAATAACCTTCTGGTGTTTTTTGAGATTTAAGTAGGAATTGCTTCTCCGGGACGAAGCTTAGCCCATTTTCCATCTTCTCGGAGAAAACTTTCACAGCCAACCACATCCCATTCCATTTCGATGTGGTCCTCACGAGGGCGAATATTAACCTCGATCGTCGGTTCTTTGGGCTCGAAATCTGGGTTATCAGTGAGGTGGAGTTGTTGATGCTGAGTTTCTACAGCATGGTAAGTCTGACAGCGATCGACAAAATAGCAGTTCACGCAAACACACATAGCAATAAATAAATCAAGGGCACTTTTTTGTTAATCTAGCTTAGGCGAAGCGATTGTTGGTGCTTGTTTGCTTTAAACTTTTGTAAACAGATGTGTTGGCTGGAAAAATTTCCTAGTTTAGCTGCCAAAAATTGGCCTTTTAGTATAAATTTGCTACCGCCAACAGCTTGCTTGGTAGGAGGTGCGGTGCGGGATGCTTTACTCAACCGACAGAGGGAATATTTAGACCTCGACTTTGTCTTACCTGAAGCGGCGGTGGAGACGGCGCGCGCAATAGCCAAGCATTATCGATCGGGGTTTGTGGTACTCGATAAAGAACGACAAATTGCCAGGGTAGTGTTCGAGGAAGCAACGGTTGATTTTGCTCAGCAGGAAGGGGATAGCCTAGAAACAGACTTGCGGCGGCGAGATTTTACTGTTAATGCGATCGCCTACAATCCTCATAGCGACGAATTAATCGATCCTTTGCAAGGACTAGCAGATTTAGAAGGACGAGTTCTGAAAATGGTCTCTCCAGCCAATCTCCAGGACGATCCCTTGCGCCTATTACGAGCTTATCGCCAAGCTGCTCAGCTTAATTTCACCATTGAGTCGAAAACTAGGTCAACTATTAGCAATTTAGCACCTTTGCTCAGTGAAGTAGCTGCTGAAAGAGTGCAAACAGAGTTAGGTTATTTACTGGCTAGTTGTCAAGGAAGCAGTTGGCTGAGTGCTGCTTGGGAAGACGGTTTATTATCATTCTGGTTCCAGACAGCTAAGGCGGAGAATTTTCAGCAACTGGCTAGAGTTGACTCTTCGGCTAAATTAATTGCTAATACTTGGTCTGAGTTAGCTAGTAAGTCTCAATCTTGGTATTGCTTAGCTAAGTTAGCTAGCCTTGTCTCTGGCGTACCAGCAGAAGCAGAATTAGAACTAATAGGACTTAAGTACTCTCGCGCCGAAATTAGAACTGTTACTACTGTATTGAAACATTTACCCAGACTTGAGGAATTAAAGACACCAATGAGTCTGAGAGAAGAATATTTCTTGTTTTTGGATGTAGGCGATGTTTTACCCATTTTAGTAGTGTTGGCTGTGGCTGTAGGGGTTAGTTTAGACTTAATTGCACCCTTGCTCGATCGCTACCTCGATCCTAAAGATATAGTCGCCCATCCTCAGCCTTTAGTTACAGGAAATGATTTAATGCGAGTTCTTAAAATCCCCCCCAGTCCAAAAATAGGCAAACTTCTGACTGAAATTCAACTTGCCAGAATTGAGGGCAAAATATCTACTTATGAAGATGCCCTAAAATTAGCAGAGAAATTAAGTGGGTAGGTAGACATTTGATTTCGAGTTGAATACTTACGGTAATAAGTGTTTGCTGTCTCTGACCTCTGACCTCTGACTCCTTCTTTAAAATGTCCTTCTCTAAATCTCAAGCCAAAACCCCCTTAGTAGATACTTTAGAGAAATTAGCTCAAAAGCCCCATGCAGCCTTCTACGCGCCAGGACACAAGGGAGGACAGGGAATTGCTCAACCCCTAGCAAATCTCTTGGGAAAAGGGGTTTTTCGTGCCGATCTGCCAGAATTACCAGAATTAGATAATTTATTTGCTCCCGAAGGGGTAATAGAGGAGGCGCAAGATTTAGCAGCAGAAGCTTTTGGGGCAAAAAAGACTTGGTTTTTGGTTAATGGCTCTACTTGCGGGATTATAGCGGCAATTCTGGCAACTTGTGGTGCGGGGGATAAGATTATTTTGCCGCGCAATATTCATCAATCAGCGATCGCGGGTTTAGTTCTCTCTGGTGCTATCCCAGTCTTTATCAACCCAGAATATGATCGCAGTTTCGATCTAGTCTACAGCATCACTCCAGAGGCACTGAAAATAGCCTTAAAGCAGCATCCCGATGCCAAAGCGGTCATGGTGGTCTACCCAACATATCACGGCATATGCGGCGATTTAGGGGCGATCGCCCAACTTACTCAGCAATATAATATCCCTTTACTGGTAGACGAAGCCCACGGTGCCCATTTTACCTTTCATCCCGATTTACCTCCTGCGGCCCTCTCTTGCGGTGCAGATTTAACCGTACAATCCATTCATAAGGTTTTAGGGGCAATGACACAGGCATCGATGCTACATATTCAAGGTAGCCGCATAGATGCTGACAAAATTAATAAAGCTTTACAACTAATACAAACCACTAGCCCCAGTTATATCCTCCTAGCTTCCCTAGATGCTGCCAGACAGCAGGTAGCATTGCAAGGGAAACAGTTACTTAGCCAAACATTACAGCTAGCAGACGAAGCCAGAAGTAGAATTAGTCAGATTAGCGGCTTATGTGTTTTAGAACCTATCGAACAGCCCCTACCAGGTTTTATGAACCTCGATCGCACAAGGCTAACAGTTAACGTCACTCAATTAGGTTTCAGCGGATTTGAAGCTGACGAAATCTTACACCAACAACTAGGAGTTACTGCTGAATTGCCCATGCTGCAGCATTTAACTTTTATCATTACCTTAGGCAATACAGCCGCAGACATCGATCGACTGGTCACAGCCTTTATTACCCTTCAGAAAGCTAGAAAAGAAATAACCATTACTCCCTCCCTCTCCCTCTCTCCCCCTCTCCCCATCTCCCTCTCTCCTCATTCACCTCGCGATGCTTTTTTTACTCCTACAGACACATTACCCTTAGAAAAGGCGATCGGCTGTATTAGTGCTGAACTTGTTTGTCCCTACCCGCCAGGAATTCCCGTCTTGATGCCAGGGGAAGCGATCTCGTCTGAGGCGATCGATTACCTACAACAAGTCATTGCTTCAGGAGTTAGTATTACAGGCTGTAGCGACTCAACTCTCAAGACCTTGAAGGTTTTAAGACAAAATTAAGAGCAATCGTTAATAATTGATCTTTATACTTTATAATGATTATTTGTACTATGCTCTGGCCCTATGCTACTCCTGGCATTCCAGATAATTTATTTGAACGCTTGCCCGGTATTCCCCTAAGTAAGCGAGAAGTACGACTGCTGCTAATTTCTTCCCTACGGATGCAACCAAACTCCATACTCTGGGATATTGGTGCAGGGACTGGCACAATTCCTGTAGAAATTGGGCTACTCTGTCCGCAAGGTAAAATTCTTGCCGTGGAAAGAGACAAAGAAGTAGCAAGCTTAATTAGCCGCAACTGTTCTCGCTTCGGCGTTACCAATGTGCAAGTGTTTGAAGGCAATGCTCCAGATTGTCTCGCACAACTCCATCCCTTACCTCACCGAGTCTGTCTCGAAGGCGGAAAACCAATTAAAGAGATCTTAAAACAAGTTTGGCAATACCTACAGGCTGAAGGTAGACTTGTGGCTACAGCAGACAATTTAGAAAGTCTGTATGCGATCTCAGAAGGGTTAGCTGAACTGCAAGCTCGTAACATTGAGGTAGTTCAGTCGGCGGTAAATCGTTTAGAGATGCGAGGCATCCATCAAATTTTTGCCGCCGTCGATCCGATTTTCATTCTCAGTGGGGAGAAGCTATGAGTCAGAGACTCGTAGCACATTGTCTGCTATTAATTTGTTAATCTTTCATAAGGATTTTACAAGCTATTTGCTCGTTTGGGGAAAAGGGTTTCTTATGTCTTTGTCTCGTATCCTCAGTGCAATAGTGGCGATCGCTATTGCTTTCGGAATGATCGTCTTGGGAGGATGGTATTTTACCATTGGTTTTGGCATAATTGTTTTTCTAGGACAATTAGAATACTTTCATCTAGTTCGCTCTAAAGGCATTGCTCCTGCTGGCAAAACTACCCTCTTCCTCTCTCAGTTGTTGCTAATTACTGCTACTGTCGCTCCTTCTCTTAGCGATGCGGTATTTCCTCTAGCAGGAGGCTTGATTTGTTTCTATCTGCTATTTCAGCCTAAGCTAGCTACTATTGCCGATATTTCTACTTCTCTGTTGGGATTATTCTACGGCGGTTACCTTCCTAGTTACTGGATTAGACTGCGAGTTGGCTTAACAGCACCAGCTAGCCTAGAGAATATCAACCTGCCGTTAAGGGGTTATTGGCCAGAATCGTGGCTAGATCCGAGTAGTTTTCCTGAAGCCCTAAAAGTTACATTCCTAGCATTCGGTTGTATTTGGGCAGCAGATATCGGTGCTTATATTATAGGTAAGTTTTTTGGTCGAATTCGCTTGTCTAAAATCAGTCCGAAAAAGACAGTTGAAGGGGCAGTCTTTGGCATTGCTGGAAGTATTGCTGTTGCTGAAGCTGGCGCTTGGTATTTAGGTTGGCCTTATTGGCACTTAAGCGGGGTACTTTTAGGAACCTTAATTGGCATAGTTAGTCTTCTGGGAGACTTAACCGAATCAATGATCAAACGAGATGCCGGGGTAAAAGATTCAGGACAGTTAATTCCTGGACATGGAGGAATTTTAGATCGCACTGATAGTTACGTATTTACTGCTCCCTTGGTTTATTATTACGTGACTTTGTTTCTACCTTTGTTAGCCTCTCTTCCATAATCGTGTAAATTGTCAAGTCGGTTGGTTCACTTTAGAAGTCACCAAGGGCAACTGCACCGCAGATAGTCAGGAGAATAAGACAGGGACTGACCCGATTATTAACCTTAAATAACTCGAACTCAATGCAACAAGATAAAACAAACAAGATTGCAATTATTGGTTGTGGCTACGTTGGTACAGCTATTGCCCGCCTTTGGAGTCAAGCAGGTTACTCCGTTACTGCTACTACTACTACCCCAAACAAGTTAGCAGAGCTGGAACAGGTGGCACAACGAGTAGTAGTTATTAAGGGAGATAATCTCGATGGTCTCAAAGATATAGTACACGATCGAGATTTAGTACTTTTGAGTGTTGGTGCTCGTACTCGCACCCCCAGTATTTACCGAGAAATTTATCTCGAAACAGCTAAAAATCTAGTAACAGCGATCGAGCAAGCTTCCAGCGTCAAGCAGTTGATTTACACGGGCAGTTATGCAGTCTTAGGAGACAAAAACGGACAATGGGCTGATGAAATGTCACCAATAGCACCAGCTAATGAAAATGGTGAAGTTTTATCTGAAACGGAGCAAGTGCTACTATCTGCTCAGAGTGAAAAGCTAAAAGTATGTATCTTTCGCTTGGCAGGAATTTATGGTCCAGGGCGAGAGCTGATCGGCATTTTTGGGCGTTGGGCAGGTACGACTCGTCCTGGTAATGGAGAAGATTATACTAATTGGGTTCACCTCGACGATATTGTCGGCGCGATCGAATTTGCGCGACAGAAGCAATTACAAGGCATATATAATCTGGCAAATGATACGCCATTCAAAAATCAAGAATTTTTCACTCGTTTATTTCAACTTCACAAATTGCCAAATGTTACCTGGGATGCCTCAACTTCATCGGTACGTCCCTATAATGCCCGTTTGTCCAATCAAAAAATTAAAGCAGCGGGGTTTAAATTAATCTATCCCGAAACCTTGTTTTAAATAAAGCGATCGCTCTGGGATTATCCTAATTGCTGAGTCTAAACTGGTAATTGCTTAAATCGACAATCTAATAACAATTTCAAAAAATACTGCTACACATCAATTCTGGAGAATCTGTTACCTTTCCTAACCGAAGTGTAGCAATCTTAAACCAAATTGGTATTATGAGCAAAAATTTGTTCGCTCTGAGCGATAAAGTAGCCATAGTAACAGGTTCAGCACGGGGATTGGGTAAAGCGATCGCTCTGGGATTAGCTGATGCTGGGGCTAAATTGGTAATTGCCGATCTCAATTATCTCGGAGCAGAGGCAACAGCACGAGAAATTAGAGAAAATAATGGCGCGGCTATTGCCATACAAGCCGATGTTTCAGTGCGCCAAGATTGCCAGCAGTTGGTCAATAAAACAGTGGAACATTACGATCGGCTCGATATTACGATCTGCAACGCTGGGATCGACATTATTAAACCAGCAGAATCTTTAGAAGAAGAAGAATGGGATGCCATTATTAACGTCAATCTCAAAGGCTACTTCAACGTAGCTCAATTAGCTGCTAGGCAAATGATTGCACGAGGGACTGGTGGCTCGATCGTCATGAATTCATCGATCGCTAGTCTAGTGGGCATAGAAGGGCTTGTTGCTTACGCAGCCGCTAAGGGGGGTGTAAATCAACTAGTCAGAACAATGGCTGTGGAATGGGCTAGTAAGGGTATTAGAGTAAATGCTTTTGCTCCTGGTTATTTTGAAAATATTATGCAGGGCGCTGGGAATATTCATGCCGATCCCAAAAAACAACAACAGATCGTTAATTTCACCCCGATGGCACGCCGAGGAAAACCTGAAGAACTGATCGGACCAGTAATTTTTCTGGCTTCTGAGGCTTCATCCTACGTCACAGGTAGCATTTTAATGGTTGATGGCGGCTATAGTGCCATTTAATTAAGCGGCTGCGGCGGAATGCAGGGGAGCAGGTGAGCAGGAGAGCAGGTGAGCAGGGGGGATAAAATTACTTCTTCATACCCCCACACTTCCCACACCTCCCAAACCTCCCACACTCCCCACACCCCCTTGCTTCTTTTAATTCCTCTAGCAACAAAGATACCTTGATCGAAGAGTCTTGTTATGCTAAAAACAGTCTCCCTGCTATAAGCTCAGCCCTGATTGCTATGACTGAATCAACTAAACGTATTTGTATTCTTGGTGGTGGTTTTGGGGGTCTTTACACCGCCTTGCGTTTAAGCGAACTCCCTTGGGAAAATTCCCAAAAACCAGAAATTATACTCATTGATAAAAACGATCGCTTTTTGTTTTCTCCTCTGCTGTACGAATTGGTCACAGGAGAGATGCAAACTTGGGAAATTGCCCCCCCGTTTGCAGAACTGTTAGCTGATACGTCAGTGAAATTCTATCAAGCTCGCGTAACTGGGATCGATATCGATGCCAAACTAGTGCAATTGGATAATTATCCAGACTTAGCCTACGACAAATTAGCGATCGCCTTGGGAGGAAAAACTCCCCTGGATATTGTTTCCGGTGCAGTTGAACACGCTATTCCCTTTCGGACTATTCAAAATGCCTATCGTCTCGGAGAAAGACTGCGGGAATTAGAGGCTTCAAAAAAAGAAAAAATTCGCGTGGCGATCGTCGGCGGCGGTTATAGTGGTGTTGAGTTGGCTTGTAAGCTAGCAGATCGCCTGGGAGAAAGAGGACGCTTGCGTATCATCGAACGAGGCGATAAAATCCTCAAAAATTCACCAGAGTATAACCGAGAAACGGCCCAGAAAGCCTTAAAGTCAAAAAAGGTTTGGCTAGACTTAGAAACAGAAGTAGAATCACTATCTTCCACAGAAATCTCCCTGAGATACAAAGGACAAGTAGATTCAATTCCAGTTGATCTAGTACTGTGGACGGTAGGAAATACAGTTTCTGAATTAATTGAAAAACTCTCCTCTCTCAAACACGGTCGCCAGGGAATGCTGACAACCCAGAGCACGCTACAAGTAGTAGATAATCCAGATATCTTTGCTTTAGGAGATGTAGCAGACTGTCAAGAGGCTACAGGCCAACAACTGCCAACTACTGCCCAAGTTGCCTTCCAACAATCAGACTACTGTGCTTGGAATATCTGGGCTTCTTTGACGGGACGTCCAATGTTACCTTTTCGCTATCAGCCACTAGGCGAGATGATGACTTTAGGAGTAGATGATGCTACAGTGAGTAGCCTAGGGATGAAACTCGACGGAACTCTAGCTTATCTGACTCGTCGTTTGCTCTATCTTTACCGCCTGCCCACCCTAAAACACCAGCTTGCAGTTGGATTAAATTGGGTCTGTGCGCCAGTCATAGACTTACTTTCTAATTAGTATGGAACAACCGAAAGTAATTTTTTTAGATGCAGTAGGAACTTTGTTTGGCGTGCGCGAAAGTGTCGGTGAAGTTTATAGCGCGATCTCCCGTCAAGTAGGAGTAGATGTATCTGCCTCGGCTGTAGACTTAGCTTTTAGCCAAAGCTTTAAAGCTTCTGTACCTCTAGCCTTTCCTGGAATCGAACCAGAAAAAATTCCTCAACTGGAATTTCAGTGGTGGCAAGCGATCGCTCAAGCAACTTTTGCTCGAGTAGGCGTTCTCGACCAATTTTCAGACTTTAACGACTTTTTTAGGCAACTATACGCTCACTTTGCCACTTCTGAGCCTTGGTACGTCTATTCTGACGTTTTTCCATCCTTGACAAATTGGCAAGAAAAAGGTATAATGATGGGCGTTATTTCTAATTTTGACAGTCGCATCTACCAAGTTTTAGAGCTGCTGGGGCTAAAAAATTTTTTCTCTAGCATTACTATTTCATCAGCTGTTGGTGCGGCTAAGCCAGATAGGAAAATTTTTACTACTGCTTTGGACAAACATAACTCGATCGCGCAACAAGCATGGCATATTGGCGACAGCTTTAAAGAAGATTATTATGGTGCTAAGGCAGCAGGAATAAAGTCATTCTTGCTCCAGCGCTTAAAGTAGCTCGCTGGAGCAAGAAAGTGCATAATTAAGTAAATAATTTAGGATAAAATTACACTGCCTATCAAAGGCATACAGTTCTGATTGGGGGAAACTGTCTTGGACACCACAAGTCAGCAAAGACTTTTAGGCTATTTCATCGAAGAAGCCAAAGAACATCTAGAAACCTTAGAAAAAGGGATATTAGAATTATCTTCCGTCATGGAAGATAACGAGAGAGTTAACGAAATGTTTCGCGCCGCTCACTCAATCAAAGGAGGGGCGGCTATGCTCGGTTATGGCAGTATACAAAATACTTCCCACCGTTTAGAAGATGCATTTAAAATTCTTAAGGATCATCCCATTGAAGTCGATCAAAGACTGGAATCTCTATTTTTGAGAGCATATGATGTCCTTCAGGATTTAGTTGAACGCCTCGAAAGTTCGATGGAGCTGCCGGAAGATGAAGTTGAAGGAATCATGCAAGAAGCAGAGCCATACTTCATCGAATTGCAGGAATACCTGCAACAACTACTCAGTGACGGTCCATCAGCTCCAGTAGTACCTAAGCCAACAGCAGCAAAACAACCGGAGCCTTCTCCTGTTGACTTGACTATACAAGTGAAGGAGTTTTTGAAGCAGATGTTGTTGCTATTTAAGCAAAAAGCGACTCCAGAAAGCCGTCAAAAACTCCAGGAATTATGCGCCAGTTTAGCTCAAATAGCTCCTGGCGAACAAGGCTGGCAAACATTGGTTAAAAAAGCTGCCCAGGCGATCGCTAACCCTAAACATTCCTATCGAACTTTAGCTCCAGTAGTTATCAAAGAACTCAAACAGGCTAATGATTACCTAGAGTTAGGAAAAGGGAATCTAATTACTCCCAGTCAAAGTTTGCAGCAACTCGCTGCTGCTTCTTTACCCCAGATTTTGATAACTGTTGAACCTAAAACTGCAGCCAATACTTTATTGAAGGTTTTTAATAAGCAGCAGTTATTGGAGTTAATCCAGTTTCTAGAAGCAGGGAGTTAAAAAATCAGCACAACAAAGCACAGCAGAATTTATGGGGCTTGGAGCAGATGATTTTGTAGGGGGTAAGTACCTTAATTCGGGGTACCCCCCAAACATCTTGCCCCAAAAAAATGGCAATTATAAAGTGGAGAAAACTGGTATATTGCATAATTGTTTATCAGTTACTCAGAGGAGCATGTTGTGTTATACACTTTCTACTACCTAATAAAAGCCATACAGCCTTTTTTGACTCCGATCTGCTTTGTCTGTACCTGGATATTCATAATTATATTGGGTTGGAGTTTATGGAGCGCGATAAGCGACACTCTTGCCAAAAGCAAACGGATGCATGAAATTCCTTGTAGCAACTGTCAATTTTTTACCAACGATTATCGTCTTAAATGTACAGT
Source organism: Prochloraceae cyanobacterium (assembly GCA_051439565.1). Classification (GTDB taxonomy): domain Bacteria; phylum Cyanobacteriota; class Cyanobacteriia; order Cyanobacteriales; family JBFRWL01; genus JBFRWL01. The sequence continues at coordinate 1,944 of JBFRWL010000221.1, read as the reverse complement.
ACAGCCTTTAATTGCCAATACAGAACAGGCGATCGATTGTGGTGACTATTGCTCTAAAAACAATTATTTTAATTCCCAGCAAAAAGTTGTTTAAAGCAAAGCTAAAAATATGTTGGTACAAAAACTGAGTAATTGCCAAGAATTTATCGCAGGTGATGGCACTTACATGCGAGAATTGTTGCATCCGGATAAGCAACCTCTGGAGTTACGTTACAGTCTAGCTCATGCAGTACTAAAAGCTGGACAGAGTTCTATTGCCCATTCTCTTAAAACCTCGGAAGTCTACTATATCCTCAGTGGAAAAGGAGAAATGCACGTAGACGATGAAATTCAGGTTGTTGAATCGGGAGATACAGTTTACATACCACCTGAAGCTAGGCAATATATTCGGAATTTGAGCGACGAACCTCTAATTTTTCTTTGCCTTGTCGATCCAGCCTGGCGCCAGCAAGACGAAAAAATATATATAGAGCAATGATGGTAGTCATACCCTGGCGATCCCTCAAATTCTGAAGAATAAAACAAGTAGAGAATTTCTAGCTTTTTTCTACCCAACTGGCTCGCAACTTCGAATTTACTGTAAAAATAATGTTAAATTAAGATTTAAACTTTAATTGTCGTAGATTATGGCCGAAATTCAATTTTCCAGGGGTACAGTTGAAAAAACAATTCCCAATGTCCGACTTACACGTTCTCGCGATGGTAGTAGCGGTACTGCTACATTTTATTTTCAGTCTCCCAAAATTCTTAGTAATGAGAGTACAGAAGAAATTACAGGGATGTACATGATTGATGAAGAAGGAGAAATAGTAACGCGAGAAGTTAAAGGTAAATTTATTAACGGCAAACCTGAAGCACTAGAAGCGATATATATTATGAAATCACAAGAACAATGGGATCGCTTTATGCGCTTTATGGAAAGATATGCCCAAGAACAAGGCTTGGGATTTAGCAAATCCTAAGTTATAGAGGGTTAGTTTCAGGGGTTAGTGGCTGATAAACTCTGCTCAGGCAAAGAAAGGACAGAATTGCTCGTTTGTGAGTTGGGCTATTGTAACCACCTGGCTTGCCCAGACTTCACCTAAAAACAGACAAATTCAGATACAGTTATCCCAGTTGTGCGATCGCACCGACATTGATTCTTTAATCTTAAATGGGGGTACGGGCATCGCTCCAAGAGATACTACCTACGACGTACTAGCCCAATTATTAGACAAAACTTTGCCGGGATTTGGCGAATTATTTCGCTTTCTGAGTTATCAAGAGATAGGTTCGAGAGCGATCGCCTCCAGAGCAATAGCTGGTGTTTATCGCCACAAGTTGCTCTTCTCCTTACCTGGTTCTAGCAATGCCGTTAAACTTGCCCTGTCTAAGTTAATATTGCCAGAACTAGTCCATCTGGTCAGACAGTTAAGTAACAAATAAATAAATTATTTAATTTTTGTTAAAATAGCAGCAGAAAATATAGTGGAAAATTGTTCTCATTAGGTAATTGATCTTAAGAGTGCTCGGTCCTAGCTAGTAAGAATTATTCATTACAAGGGCGATTTGCAAGATAGCCGCTTTTCCATAACAGAATTAACAGTGAAGATTTTTAGCTATGAGTTAGCCTATGACTATTAATCAATGATCAAAGTTACCTTGATATTTAACGTAGTAAGCTATCTTTATTCAGCCTACGCTTACAGTTTCCAGTGATTGTCAGTTTATGATCTTAATAGCTGTTTTAACATCTTCTTGGTTTATCCCTAATTATTTAGGATCTTTTTTCCCTTCTTTTGCTTTAGATAGCCTATTTTCCACCCCAGGAATTATGGTGATGCTCCTAGTTGCCTATGCAGGAGCCATGTGGATGTTTCTCACCAGTGCCCCAAAGATACATACAATTATGGTATCTGACCTAGAAGTTGCCCGCCATTTCTATGAAGGTTTACTAGACTTGCC